>NZ_RZOT01000083.1:0-13991 GCF_003999085.1 Mesorhizobium sp. M4A.F.Ca.ET.090.04.2.1 | reverse complement strand
CTTGCCGCCGCTCAATGCGCTGCGCGCCTTCGAGGCGTCGGCGCGGCATCTCAACTTTCGGCTCGCCGCGCATGAGCTCAACGTGACGCAGGGCGCGGTGGCGCAGCACATCCGGGGTCTTGAGGCCAGCCTCGGCGCGAAGCTGTTCGAGCGGCTGCCGCGCGGCCTGGCGCTGACCGACGAGGGCCGCGCCTATGTGCCCAGTATCCGGCGCGCCTTCGAGCTGATCTCGGAGGCGACCGCGCTGCTGCGGCCGGAACCGGCGCGGCTGACGATCAGCGTGACGCCCAGCTTCGCCACCAAATGGCTGATCCCGAAACTGCCGGACTTCGTCGCACACAATCCGCTGGTCGACCTGCGCATCCTTGCCACCGAAAGCCTGTCGAGCTTCCAGGCCGACGGCGTTGACATCGCGGTTCGGCAGGGCCGTGCGCCCTTCGGTCCCGGCCTCGTCGTCGACCTCCTGTTCCCGCAACAGGTCATCGCCGTCTGCAGCCCTGGCCTGCTGCCGCCCGGCGCCTGCGCAATCGCTACGGCGGAAATCCAGCATCATATGCTGCTGCACGATGCCCACAATCTGTGGCCGGAGTTCATGGAAAAGGTGCTCGGCCTGAAGATGGCGACGGAGGCCAAGCGCATGCGCTTCAACCAGACGGCCCTGGCGATCGACGCCGCCATCGCCGGCCAGGGCATCGCGCTTGCCAGCCGCTTCCTCGTCGCCGCCGACCTTGCCGCCGGACGGCTGGTGCAGCCAGTCCAGGGAGACATGCGCGGCACCCAGGATTTCCATGTCGTCATGCCGCGCAAGCAGCGGCATCCAGAACCAACGCAAGCCGTCCGGCAATGGCTGCTGGATGCGAGCGATGCGGGCTGAAACTTCAAGGCCTGGGTGACAGACCTAGAAACTGATCTCCACCGCGGCAGCACTCCGCTTCGCCTCGCCATGGAACACCGCCTCGATGTTGTTGCCGTCAGGGTCGAGCAGGAAGGCGGCGTAGTAGCCGGGGTGGTAGGGCCGCTCGCCAGGCGCGCCGTTGTCCTTGCCGCCGGCCGCAAACCCCGCCTTGTACCAGGCGTCGACCATGGCGCGGTCCTTGGCCTGGAAGGCAAGATGATGGCGGCCGGTAAGCACGCCCTGGGCGGCGCGGCTGTCGACGCTGGAGACGAAGAGTTCATCGGCCCAGAAATAATCCTCGGCCTCGCCGCCGACCGGAATGCCCAGCACCTCGAGCACCGCGCCGTAGAAACGCCGGCTCGCCTTCAGGTCGCGCACCACCAGCTGGATGTGGTCGATGAGCCGGCCGCGATAGAGTTCCATGGTGTCCTCCTGGTTTGACTGGTCAATCATCTAGAAGGGACCAACCTCCGGTCAATGTCGGGTATTGCATGCTACTGACACTAGAGAAGACGGTGGGGCACAGGAGCTGTGAAGCAACGCAACTTTTCAGGCGGCAGCAAAAATCACCCGTGCCAAAAATCTGATTAAAAAATGCAACCGGATTGTCGGATCGGCCCTGGCACCAACGTCCTTGGGTCGCAAACGGCGTGACGAAGCTCGAAAAACGGTTGCGCTGTGTCGACAAACTCTAGCTTCCGGCATGGGAGAAGAACATGAAGCTTTCCTATCGTTGGGTCATCGTCGCGGCTGGCGCGCTGATGACTTGCGTCGCCATCGGCGCGATGTTTTCGCTGGCGATCTTTCTCGAGCCGATGTCGCTCGACACCGGCTGGTCGCGCGCCGGCATATCGAGCGCGATGACGCTGAATTTTCTGGTGATGGGTCTCGGCGGCTTCGCCTGGGGCACCATCTACGATCGCGTCGGCGCCCGCCCCGTCGTCTTCGCCGGCGCGCTGCTGCTGGGGCTGGCGCTGGTGCTGGCCAGCCGCACCGGCTCGCTCATCGTCTTCCAGCTCACCTATGGCGTCCTGGTCGGGCTTGCGGCCAGTGCCTTCTTCGCGCCGATGATCGCGCTCACCACCGCCTGGTTCGACACCAACCGCAGCCTCGCCGTGTCGCTGGTATCGGCCGGCATGGGCGTGGCGCCGATGACCATCTCGCCCTTCGCGCGCTGGCTGATCACCGCCTATGACTGGCGCACCGCCATGTTTGACATCGGCGTCATGGCCTGGGTGCTGCTTCTGCCTGTGGCCTTCCTGGTGCGCCAGCCGCCGGCCGCCGCCGCAGCAGCCGATGGTACGCCGGCGGCCGTCACGGATGATCCCGGCCTGAGCGTCGGCCAGGCGCTGCGCTCGCCGCAATTCCTCGTGCTGGGCATGACCTTCTTCGCCTGCTGCGCGGCGCATTCGGGACCGATCTTCCACATGGTGAGCTATGCCATGGCCTGCGGCGTGGCACCGATGGCCGCCGTCTCGATTTACAGCGTCGAGGGGCTCGCCGGGCTCGGCGGCCGACTGCTCTACGGCGTGCTCGGCGACCGTCTCGGCGTCAAGCCGGTGCTGATCACCGGGCTCGTCATCCAGGCCGCGGTGATCGCCGCCTATCTCACGGTCGGCAGGCTCGAACAGTTCTATGTGCTGGCCGTCATCTTCGGCGCCACCTATGGCGGCGTCATGCCACTCTACGCGGTGCTGGCGCGCGAATATTTCGGACCGCGCATCATCGGCACCGTATTCGGCGCCGCCACCATGCTGTCCAGCCTCGGCATGGCGTTCGGGCCGCTGGCCGGCGGCATGATCTATGACGCCTATGCCAGCTATTCCTGGCTGTTCATCGGCTCGGCGCTGGTCGGGCTGGGGGCCGCCGGCATCGCGATTGCCTTCCCGCCGCAGCCGAGCCGGCAGCGGCTGCAGATGGCGTAGTCCTCAAAGGCGCCCGGCGGTCCCGATCATCGGGATCGCCGGTCCGTTGGCGTGAAATCCAATTGCCGGACGCCGGCGAGTATGAAAGACTCCGCCAAGGGCCGATGCATGCCGGCGCGGGTCGGCGTGATCCCATGATTCCGGGGGACATTGCAGTGACCGCAGGCTTGGAAGCCGAAGACGCCAGGGGTTGGTCCGATCTGCTGGCCGCAGCCGAAAGAGGCGACGCCGAGGCCGTGCGCACGGAGCTGGCGGCCGGGGCGGACATCAACCAGACCGATGAAGGCGGCTGGTCGGCGCTGCACCTTGCCGCCCACAATGCCCGCATGGCGGCTCTCGAAGCCCTGATCGCGTATCCGGCGATCGACGTCAATTCCCGGAATAAATGGAAGAGCACGCCGCTCAGCCTGGCCGCCGCCAAGGGTCACCTCGAATGCATCCAGGCGCTGGTGAAACATCCGCAGATCGATATCAACGCGCGCGCCGACTATTACGGCAGGACGGCGCTGATCGAAGCGGCGAGGAACGGCCATCTCGACGTCGTCAGGCTGCTGGTCGAGCATGGCGCCGACGTCAATCTGGCCGACAAGACCGGACGGAACAGCGCGCTCATCGAGGCCATCAAGGGACGGCACTACGAGGTCGCGGAGTATCTGCTGGCGACCAGGCAGGTGAACTTCCTCAACAAGGAGATGCGGCTCAATGCGCTGATCTGGGCCGGCAGCACCCGCAACGCCCTGTTCATCGAGACATTGGACGCGGCGATCCACAGCTTCTTCGAAGGCAAGTGAGCGCAGGACCGACCGCGATCCACATGTTCTGACGCAGGCCGGCGCCGACGAACCCGCCGCGCACTGTTCGGTGGCAGGCGTCAGGCCGGCGGCACGCCCTCGGTCGCGATGATGCGCGTGTTGGCGCAGCGGAAGCGGATCTGCTTCAGCCGCTCGTACTCAGGCGAGTCGTACCAGGCGGTCAGCGCCGCCATGTCGGGGAATTCGATGATGACCAGACGGTGCGGCTCCCAGTCGCCCTCCAGCACCCGGGTCACGCCGCCGCGCGCCAGGTACCGCCCGCCATGACGCGCTTCCGTCGCCGGAACCTCGCGCCGGTATTCATCGAACATGGCGGCGTCGGTGACGTCGACATCGGCAATGAGATAGGCAGCCATTCCAGTCCCTCCTTCTCAAATCGTCTTCCACATCATCAGGATCGGCACCGGCGCGCCGCCGCGATCGTCGAGGATCCTCTCGCCCGGCTGGTAGCCGCAGGCCCGGTAGAGCGGCTCTCCAGCCATAGTCGCGCCGAGCTCGACACGGCGAAAGCCCTCTGCCCTCGCCGCATTTTCGCAGAGCGAAAGGATGAGGCGGCCGACGCCGCGCCGCACGAAATCGGGATGCGTGTACATCGCCCTGACGCGCGCCGCGTCGGTGGCGGGATCGAGCAATGCCGCGCTGCGCCCCGGCGTCCTGTCGCCGCCATAAAGGGTGGCGCGCCGGCTCCAGCCGCCGCAGCCCGCCAGCGCTCCTCCGCAGGTGACGACAAAATAGGTTCCGTCGTCGATAAGCTGCGTGTCCAGGCCCATGATGGCGCGGCTGGATTCGATCTGTGCATCATTCAGGAAGGGTTTTTGCAGCTCGCCGATCGCCAGCGCCATCAGCGCCGAAATCGCCGTGATGTCGTCGCGCGTCGCAGTCCGGTACTGCAGCTCCTGGTCAGCCATCTGCCGAATGCCACGTGCCGTTCGGGGGCGTTATTTTATATTAGAAGACACTCATGTTAAAATGGATTCAGCGGGTTGTTTCTCCCGGACATAGGTCACTTCGTGGACAACCTCGCGCCCGTCGAACGGAGTTTGGGCGGGGGCAGAGGTGTAAGTCAGCGTATCTTCGTCGACGTTGCAGAACCGCACCTGCTCCGTGCCGCTCCATGCTTCATTCCAGCTCATGTCGACATGATGGACGACCCGATCCGGCTCGACCGTGTAGCTGCCCGAATAGGCGAACATCGTGTCGAACAACGCAATCTTGTCTTCGTCCGATGGCTGCAACCGCTCGGGCCGTTTGCGGCTGTTCCTGAGGATAAAGAAAATGACGCGCTCATGTGTATAGATGACGATGCCTCGGGGATGCTGGCCGAGCGCCTCTCGCCGCTCCCCGGTCGCAACGTCTCGCGTCATCCAGGACGTCATCTTCCAGCTTCCAAGCAGCAGATCGCGGTTAAGCGGCCTGACTGGCGTAACCTGAACCATCGTCTACCTCCGCTATTTCCTGGCAGCGCGCTCCTCATACGGCCTGCGTCGTCCTTGCTTCGGCGCTGCCGCGCCCATCTTGTCGCAAAGGCCATCCATTGCCCAGAGCGTTCGCGACACGCCGGCGGCCATTGCAGGCGTCATCTTCATCGACCAGCCGGAGGCGGAAGCCAAGCCTTCAAGCGCCCGACGCCACCATCCTTTCAACTACCCAGCGGTGCTTGCCGATCCGGCGGGCGCGCTGAAAGCCCTGCTTTTCGAACATCGCGAGCGTGCCATTGTGCAGGAAGGCGCCGGCGACCTTCCGGCCTTGCGCGTCCTCGGGATAGCTTTCCACCGTGCCGCCGCCCAGGCGGGCGATTTCGCCGAGCGCACCTGCCAGCGCGGCGGCGGCCACGCCTTCGCCACGACGCGCCTTGTCGATGAAGAAGCAGGTGATGCGCCAGTCCGGAAGGTTTGTCAGCCCTTCTTCATAGGCGCGCCGGTGCTTGATGCGCGGCAGTTCACCGGTCGGCCCGAATTGGCACCAGCCGACGCAGGCCGCGCCGTCGAAGACAAGCGCGGCATGCGTGCTGCCGTTCCGGACCCTTGCCTGCTTGGCGGCGCGGTTGCCGCCGGCGCCGTTGCCCTTGGCATGGAAGGCCATGCACCAGCAGCCGCCCCAAACGCCATTGTGGCGCTCGACCAGCGCAGCGAAATCCGCCCAGCTTGTTTCGTCGAGGGGTTTTACGCTGAAGCTCATCATAGTTCCTCAAAGCCAGCGATAGCCGTTTTGAAGGTTCGCGCCTCAGTTCCGGAACAGGCGGCAAATCCCGACATCATCAGCGTCGTCCCTTCGATCGGGTAAAGCGAATGAAGGCGTCGACAATCGGGACGCGGGCTGGGCCTGTCAACCGCTGATGGAGCGCCCCGCCTCCCGGTCCTCGTCGTCGCGGGCTGCCGCGAATCGGAGATCAGCAACACCGGGCACGGACAGTGCTGCAGCACACCGCTCGTCGTCTCGCCGAAGATGAGCTCGTCGCCCGGCCGCCGCGCCACGCCCATGACAATCAATGCCACGCTCCTGCCAGCCTGGCGGGCGATGGCATCGGCGGCGGCGGCCCTGCTGCGGATGGCAGTCTCGATCTCGACGCCATAGCGGTCGGCAAGCGCGACGATATCCTTCAGCACAGCCTCCCTGCGGCGATGCGAGACGGTGTCGCGCGGTTCGTCGCGGCCGACCCGCGCAACATAGAGCATCTTGACCGGCGCGCCGGTGACAGTGGCAATGGCAAGTGCCAGTTCGGCGCCACGGCGGGCGACCGACGTACCGTTGACCGGCACCAGGATCCGGCCTGACTGGGGGCCTAGCCTCGGCATATGCCGCCCGGCGCCCGTCGGCTTCAGCACCAGGCAGAGCGAGCCGTTGAAGGCGCCGGCAACCTCGTTCAGCCGGCGCGAGAATCCGCCTTTCGCAGTCACCCCGCGGCCGAGGCCGATGAGGAGCATGCCGTAGCCCTTGCGCGCCTCCTTGGCGACCGCCTCGGCGGAGAGCTGGACCTCGTGCCGGCGGCGGGTCAGCGGCGCCACGCGCACCGGCTCCTCGTCGGCTTCCTTCGCCGCCTCGCGGCCCTCCTCGGCGCCCCGCTCGATCTCGTCCAGATGCGCCGCCTCGTCGGGCTCGGCTTCGCTTTCGCCGCTGGCATGCAGCACCGTCATCGGCTTGCCGGCTCCGATCACGCCGGCAAGGTAGGCGGCGAAGCGGCCGACCACGCCCTCGTCGACGACCACAAGCAGCCGCTCCAGATTGGCGATGAAGCCGCGCTGGTCGACCTCCTCGCGCTCCAGCCGCTTCTTCTCAGACTCGCCGATCGACAGGCGCCCCAGCGCCCAGCGTAGCGTCGGCGGCATGGCCAAAGTGGTGATGACGGCCATGGTCACGATCATGGTGAAGAGGTTGTGCGAGAGCACGCCTATCGACAGGCCGATCGAGGCGACGATGACTTCGGTCGAGCCGCGCGCGTTCATGCCGCAACCGACGGCAATGCCCTCGGCACGGCTCATGCCGGCGACTTCCGCGCCGATGAAGGCGCCGCCGAACTTGCCGATGCTGGCGATCGCCACCAGCGCCACCGTGAGCAGCGCGAGCTGAGGGTCGACGAGCACGGTGAGGTCGGCCGAGAGGCCAGCGACGCCGAAGAACACCGGCATGAACAGCGCGGTGATGACGCCACGCAACTGCCCCTCGATGTGGCGCGACAGGATCGGCGACTCGCCGACCAGTATGCCGGCGACAAAGGCGCCGAGCACGGTGTGGACGCCGATCAGGTCGGTGATCAGCGCCATGGCGCCCATGATGGCGAGGATGATGGTGACGACGGCATATTCGCTGTGGAAGGTGTCGTTGGTCCAGCGGATGGCGTCGAAGACGATGCGGCGGCCGAGCGTGAATGAAAAGGCCATGAAGGCGGCGACGCCTAGTATCGTGAAGGCAAGGCTGCTCACCTCGACGCGGCCATGCGTAGCGATGCCGATGGTAATCGCGATGATCACCCAACCGATCGTGTCCTCGATGATTGCCGACGAGACGATGACCTGGCCGAGGTCGCGGCGCATGAAGTTCATCTCGCGCACCACCATTGCGACGATCTTGACCGAGGAGATCGACAGCGCCGTGCCGAGGAACAGGCCGGCGACGAGGCGCTCGCCGCCGCTGGCGAGCAGCGATTCCGGCATGAACTGCGCCGCCACGAAGCCGAGCATGAAAGGCACCGCAACGCCGGCGGCGGAGATGGAAAAGCAGGCGCGGCCGACCCGGCGCACCAGCCTGAGATCGGTCTCCATGCCGGTGAGAAGCAGAAGCATCAGCACGCCGAGCTGGGCGATGGCATTGATCATCGATTTCTGCGCGGCGTCCCCGGTAAAGACCAGCCGCTCCGCCGCCGGCCATAGCCAGCCGAGCAAGGAAGGACCAAGCAGGATGCCGCCGATGAGCTGCCCCATCACCGCCGGCTGACCGATGCGCTCCAGCAATTCGCCGATGCCGCGGCCGACAAGCAGCAGCAGGATCACTTCCAGGACGAAGATGCCTTCGCTGGACATGCCGCTTTTTTCGGCGGCGAAGGCGACTGCCGTCATTGGAAGGAACGCCGCCGCCGCAAGCGCGATCGTCCAGCGCCGGCTGAGTATGAAGGACAATTTCTGCACCCCTCAATTATGCCTGGCGATAACGGTTTGGCGAGAGCTTCGGTTGCACGCAAGACATCCTTCCCCGCCCGACGGCAGTGTGGGAGAGGCGGACCGGCGAAG
This sequence comes from Mesorhizobium sp. M4A.F.Ca.ET.090.04.2.1, assembly GCF_003999085.1. Classification (NCBI taxonomy): domain Bacteria; kingdom Pseudomonadati; phylum Pseudomonadota; class Alphaproteobacteria; order Hyphomicrobiales; family Phyllobacteriaceae; genus Mesorhizobium; species Mesorhizobium sp. M4A.F.Ca.ET.090.04.2.1. The sequence continues at coordinate 5,635 of NZ_RZOT01000083.1, read as the reverse complement.
TCGAGACAGAGAGGGGCAGCGCCCCGCGAAGCCCCCTCTCCGTCCGCTTTGCGGACACCTTCCCTCGCTTTGCGGGGGCGAGGAAGGCTCCCTACAATTCGATTCAAATGCGGCTGTGGATGTTTGCATTCGGGTAAAGCGACTCGAGCATCTTCGCGACACGGCGGGCAATAAGGAGAAGCTAATGAAAAGCGACTTTGCCGCCGCTCGTCTGCACCTCGAGCGGGCCGGCCACTATCTGCGCGGCGATGACGAGACCAGCCACACGACGCTTGCGGCGCTCGATCTCTTGGTGGAGGCGATCACGGTGGCCCAGTATGCGCGGCCCGTGGCCGAAATCGTGCCGTTTCCGAAGGCCGCCGGGCAGAGATAGGCAGCAGGCCGAGCGGCGGCCAGTCATGTTCAGCCGGGGCCGATCAAGTCCGTCATTGCCTCGATGACTTTGCCCGCCGCCGCTCCGGTCGCTGACCGGTCATTGACCAGGATCGAAGTGCGAAACGGTATGTCGAGATCGATCTCTTTCAGCACCAGCCCGAACTCGGAATAGAAGCCCGCTGTGAACGGATCGACGACCGCGAGCGAAGGACTGCCCCTGACTAGCGCGCAGGCCAGGAAAGACTGGAAGATGTCGGCGACCGTATTGGCGGCGGTCGCTTCCAGCAGCTTGGCGCCGTCGCGGTTGCGCCGGAAATAGAGCTCGCCGAGCGAGACGAAGGGATAGAGCTTGAAATCCTCGAGCCGGATCCGCTCGCGACCGGCAAGCGGATGGGTTTCATCCATCACGCACACACTGTTGCGCCCGAAGGTGGCCACGCATCTGGTGTCCAGGAAGGAAACGCCGGCGTCCACCACCCCGACGTCGGTCAGGCGTGAGGCGACGGAGGCGACGATCTCCGTCGAGCTGCGCACCGCGATCGTGGTTCTCGCTTCCGGAAAACGGGTTCTCAACTGCCGGATTGCTTCCGGCACGATGTGGAAGGACAACGCCGCCAGGGTGCCGATGCGAACGACGCCGCGCTTCAGCTCGCGGATCTCCTGCGCGGCCATGATCAGGTTGCGCGCACCGTGGAAGGTCTTGCCGACCTCGCCATAGAACAGCAGGCCCTGCTCGGTCGGCACCAGCCGGCCGTGCGAGCGGTCGAACAGGCTCAGCCCGGTATCGATCTCCAGTTCCTGCAGCAGGCGGCTGACGCTCGGCTGCGATATGTTGAGCGCCGCCGCTGCGCCCGACACCGAGCCGGCCACCATCGTTGCCTCGAAGGCCTCGAGCTGGCGAACGCTAAGTCCGGAAAAGCGCATCTCTTTCTCCCGGTATAGGTTTAGCACATACCGGACGAAAATCTTGATCTTTGATTCCGCTCGGTTTCCGGCCCTAGCTATGCGCCAGGCAGAAACGGACGGAGCCGTCGTGAAGCGAGCCAACCTCATCTTCATCTGCGCCGATCAGATGCGCTACGACGCGCTCTCGGTCACCGGCAATCGCGTTGCCCACACGATCAACATCGACCACATAGCGGCGCGCGGCGCGACCTTCCACCGCCACTTCACCCCCAACCAGATCTGTTCGCCGAGCCGCGCGACAATGGCGACCGGGCTCTATCCGCGCCACCACGGCCTGTGGCGCAACGGCGTGGCGCTCGACGAGCGGCTGCCCAATCTGTGGCAGGCGCTGGCGCGTGCGGGATACGCGACCAGGGGCGTCGGCAAGCTCCACTTCCAGCCGCTGCTTGCGCCCGCCGAACGCGACATGCCGGAATCGCTCGCCTATTGGGAAAGGCCCGGCAGCGAGGACTGGAACGGCCCCTATTTCGGCTTCGACGGCGTCGACCTCGTCATGGGCGAGGCCAATGAATCCACCCGCGCCGGTCACTACGCGGCCTGGCTCAGGCGGAACCATCCCGAGGTGGTGGACCTCTACGAGCCGGAAGCGGACGGAGAGAGCCGGGCCGACGACCTGAAGGAAGTGTGGAAAAGTGCGGTGCCGCCGGAACTGCACTACACCAGCTGGATCGCTGACCGGGCCATTGACTTCATCGAACGCCAGGGCAGACGGTCGGAGCCGTTCGGCCTGTTCGTCTCGTTTCCGGACCCGCATCACCCGTTTTCTCCTCCCCGGCCCTATTGCGACCTGTTCCGGCCGGAGCGGATGCCGAGGCCGGCCATCCGAGCGGGCGAGTTGGAGCGCATGCCGGCCTATCTCGGCGAAGGCGACGATCCACGTAAGGAGCCTTACATCGCCAGCGGCGAGCCGCCGCGCGAACAGGGTTTCCTGGTGCGCACCGACGCTATTTCCGGCGCGACGCTGGCCACCGCGATCGCCCACACACATGGCATGATCCAGATGATCGACGATGCCGTCGGGCGGCTGCTGGAGGCGCTGGCCGACGCCGGCGTGCTGGAGAACACCTATGTCCTGTTTACTGCCGATCACGGCGAACTGTTGGGTGACCACGGACTGTTGCGCAAGGGGCCGCCACCCTATCGCCAGTTGCTGCAGGTGCCGCTCGTGCTGTGCGGCCCGGGAATTCCCGCCGGCACCAGCCTCGATGCACTCACCAGCCATCTCGACCTGTTCCCGACGGTCGCGTCGCTGCTCGGCCTGCCGGCGCCTACCTCCGACGGCGTCGACCTCACGCCGCTAATCGACGGGCGGGCGAGTGACGTGCGTGATTTCCTGTTCGCCGAATACCATCCCCGCCGGGATCAATGCCTCTACAACCAGTCGATCATTTCCAGGGAGTGGCGGTTCACCCGCTACCCGAACCAGCCGGCATGGGGCGAGCTTTTCGATCTTCGTGAAGATCCCTGGGAGCATTGGAATCTGTTCGCAGAGAAAGGCTTCAGCGACCGGGCGCACACGCTGAATGCGGTTCTCGATCAAAGGCTGCCGCCGCGGCCGCTGATACCGAATGAAGTTCTCGGCGCCTACTGAACCAGCAAAGGGGGAATGACATGCACGATCAGATCACGTCCTTGATCCAGGGCGGCATGGACCGCCGCCGCTTCCTGCAGACCGCGGCCGTCACGGCGCTCGCCACGGCGGCGTTCCCACGTGCTGGCCTTGCCGAGGCGCCGCGCAAGGGCGGCGTGCTGCGCCTGGGCCTCAACGGCGGCAGCTCCGCCGACACGTTCGATCCGACGCAGCTGATCGGCACCTTCTCCATCAATGTCTCGCGCCAGGTCTACAACACGCTGGTCGAGATCGGCGACGACGGCAAGCCGGCGCCGGAACTGGCCGCAAGCTGGGAAACCAGCGACGGCAACAAGCGCTGGATCCTCAACCTGAGGCCCGGCGTGCAGTTCCACAACGGCAAGGCCTTCGACGCCGAGGACGTCAAATATTCGCTCGGGCTGCATCTCGGCGAGAAGACCAAGTCGAAGGCGAAGGGCCTGGTCGCCGACATTGCCGATGTGCGGGCGGCCTCGCCGAGGCAGGTCGAGATTCTGCTCAAGTCGCCCAATCCCGACATGGACTATGTGCTGTCGGACCTGCATTTCGCCATGGTCCCGGCGGGCTTCGCGGACTGGTCGAAGCCGGTCGGCACCGGGCCGTTCAAGCTCACCGCCTTCCAGCCGGGCGTGCGGGCGACGGCCAGCCGCAACGAAGCCTACTGGAGAAGCGACCGCGGCCATGTCGACACGGTCGAGTCCGTGGTGATCAACGACATGACGGCCCGCGTCTCGGCGCTGCAGGGCGGCTCGGTCCACATCATCAACGGCGTCGACTACAAGATCGCGCCGCTGCTCAAGAAGGATCCCCGCGCCTATCTGGTGGTCACCGAAGGCAAGCAGCATTTCTCGCTGCCGATGGACGCGACCAAGGAGCCGTTCAACAACCCCGACATCGTGCTGGCGCTGAAGCACGCGCTCGACCGCAAGCAGATGGTCGATCTTTTGATGGCCGGCTATGGCCGCGTCGGCAACGACCATCCGATCGCCGCCAGCGATCCGAATTTCAACCCGAACATCGAACAGCGCGCCTACGATCCGGACAAGGCTCGCTTCCACCTCAAGAAGGCCGGCAAGAGCGAGCTGACGCTCGAACTGCACGCCGCCCCGGTGGCGTTCGAGCAGGCGGTCAGCACGGCCGAGCTCTTCGCCCAGTCGGCCAAGCCCGCCGGCATCACCGTCGGCGTCAAGCGCGAGCCCGACGACGGCTATTGGGCGGAGGTGTGGATGAAGAAGCCCTGGGTCGCGTCCTTCTGGGCCGGACGGCCGTCGGCCAGCATGATGTTCTCCTCGGTCTATGCGTCAGGCGCGCCGTGGAACGAGACCCACTGGAAGAACGAGGACTTCGACCGCAAGCTCGCCGAGTCGCGCTCGTTCGCCGATCCGGCCAAGCGCCGCGAGGTCTATTTCGAGCTGCAGCAGACGATCCATGATACGTGCCCCACCATCATCCCGGCCTTCGCCAGCTGGGTCGACGCGGCGCGCGCGGAGGTCAAGGGCTTCACCCCAAATCCCAACTTCCTGCTCAGCGACCATCGCGTGGCAGAGCGCGTCTGGCTGGAGGCGTGAACGCGCCAGGCCAGGGGCAGGCCGGAGGGAACGTTTCGGCCCGCCGCGCGTTGTTGTCATCGGGGTGATGGCCGGCCATTTCCGCCGGCCATTGCATTTGGATGGCAAGGGGATGTCCAAGGTCGAGACCATCAAGCCCGTCGAGGCGGCGGCAGCGCCGCGGGCCTCGGATGCGTTCGCGCTGAAGCTCACCTCCTCCGAACTGGCGACGACCATGTCGCATTTCCACCGCGCCGAGATCGCCCGCATGGCCGGCTGGCGCGACCGGCTCGACCGGACGAGCAACTGGGCGATCACCGTCGCCGCCGCCATGCTTTCGGTCTCGCTGTCGACGCCGAGCTCGCATCACGGCGTGCTGCTGTTCGCCATGCTGCTGATCACGCTGCTCTTGTGGATCGAAGCGCGGCGCTACCGCTTCTTCGACGTCTACCGCGCGCGGGTGCGCCAGTTCGAGCGCTATTATTTCGCGCAGATCTTCTCGCCGCAGCCCGACTTCGCCTCCAACTGGCTGGCGATCGTCGGCGAAGGCCTGCGCTCGCCGCGCTTCCTGATCTCGCAGCGCGCGGCGCTGGTCCGCCGGCTGCGCCGCAACTACATCTTCATGTACACGATCCTGATGCTGGCCTGGGTGCTGAAGATCACGACGCCCAGCCTGCAGCGCGAAGGCTCGCCGATCGGCTTCGGCGCCTCGTTCCTCGACGCGATGCGGGTGGCCGCGCTCGGCCCGGTGCCCGGCATCGTTGTCGCGTCCATTGTGGCGCTGTTCTATGTCGGCCTGCTCGCCGCCGCCTTCCTGGTCAACAGCGAGGAAGGCGAGCTTTCGCATGGCACCGTGCATGTCTGAACCGCAATCTGAGGCAATCCAGCCGCTGCTTTCGAAGAAAGCAGGCGCCCGCCCAATGCCTTGGCGGGACAACCTCCGAGCGGGCCACCGTTAGCACGTTGATAAGCAATTGGTAATAAAAGGTCATGGATGAGAGATCGACCTCAATCCGCGAACAGAAAAGCGCCGTCACCGGCAGGGCCTTGCCGTGCGCATTAGGAGCCAGATCATCCTGAGCATGGTCGGCGCCGCGGCGCTGATCGGATTGGTCGGCGGCGCCGACCATGCTCAGGA
>NZ_RZOT01000839.1:0-1451 GCF_003999085.1 Mesorhizobium sp. M4A.F.Ca.ET.090.04.2.1 | reverse complement strand
GGCTGCGCAGCATGCGCGCCCGCGCCGCCGCCCCGCCACCCGCCGACGACGCCTTCAGCCTGGTTTCGAGTGAGGCCGCCGTCATCTCAGGCCGCATCGCCGAATGAGGACTGGATGATCTTCTCCTCGGTCAGCTCGTCGCGTCCGAGATTGGCGACGATCCGGCCGTTCTTGAAGACATAGACATGGTCGCAATTGTCGAGCTCTTCGGTTTCGGTCGTGTACCAGAGGAAGGTGCGGCCCTTGCGGGCTTCCTCGCGCACCAGATCGTAGACTTCCAGCTTGGTGCCGATATCGACGCCGCGCATCGGGTCGTCCATCAGCACGATCCCGGCATCCGAGCCCAGCGCGCGGGCAAACAACGCCTTCTGCTGGTTGCCGCCGGACAGCGAGTAGATGTTGTTGCTCATGTCGGGCGTGCGGATGCCGATCTTGTTCTTCCAGAATTCGGCAAGCTCGGCCTCGCGCCGCGGCGAGATCAGGAAGCCGCTGCGCAGCCGCGCCAGTGAGCGGATGCCGATATTCTGCGCGATCGACCATTGCGCAAAAATGCCGTCCGACTGGCGGTCACCGGCGACCAGCGCCACCGGCGCGGTCACCTCTATGCCGGTCCTGGCGCGCTGGGCAGCGCCGAAAATCGCCAGCAAAAGGTCGGTTTGCCCGTGGCCGGCGAGGCCGGCGAGCCCGATGATCTCGCCCGCGCGCGCGACGAGCTCCTTGCCGTCCTGCTGCCGCGCCGGACGTGCCTTGACCCGCAGCGGGCCGGCCTCCGCCTTCCTTGTCTCCGCGGCAGTTCTCTGATGCCCTTCGGCGCCGCCCATGGTGGCGACCAGCCGATCGCGGTCGAAGGCGCTTGCGGCGTCGGCGGCGACGACCTTGCCGTCGCGCATGACCACGATGCGGTCGGCGTTCTGCAGCACCTCGCCCAGCACATGCGAGATCAGGATGCAGCTGCCGCCGGAAGCGACGAAGCGGCGCACGAACGCAAGCAGCTGGCCCGCTGTATGCGCGTCGAGCGAGGAGGTCGGCTCGTCGAGGATGACCAGTGCCAGCGGATCCTCGGTCAGCGTGAAGGCGCGGGCCACTTCCACCATCTGCCGCCGGCCGATTGAAAGGTCGCCGGCGATGTCGGAAGCGGAGATGCCGTGGTCCGGAAAGATCTCGTCCAGCTTGGCGGTGATAAGGTCGGCGGCCTTGCGTCGCCAGCCGAAACCGGTGAGCGAAGGATGGTTGATGCGCGTGTTCTCGGCGATGCTGAGGTTCGGGCAGAGCGATAGTTCCTGGAATACGCAGCGTATGCCGAGTTGCTGCGCGCGCGGCACCGAATAGGCCTGCTCGGCGCTGCCGCGCACCGTGATCGCGCCGCTGTCGGGGACAAGCGTGCCCGCCACCATGTGCATCAGCGTCGACTTGCCGGCGCCGTTGTGACCGACGAGACCGACACATTCGCC
>NZ_RZOT01000838.1:0-1453 GCF_003999085.1 Mesorhizobium sp. M4A.F.Ca.ET.090.04.2.1 | reverse complement strand
GTGGCAAAGGGAACGGCCAGACCTGGACGTCTCGCCTATGGCCGTGATCGGACGGCTGAACGAAGCCGCCTCGCTGATCTCGCGCGAGCGGCTGGCGCCGCTGTTTGCCCGCTTCGGATTGCAGCAAGGCGAGTTCGACGTGCTGGCGACCCTGCGCCGGTCCGGCAAGCCCTACGCGCTGACGCCGACCGATCTCTACGAGGCGACGATGGTGACTTCCGGCGCCATGACCGCCCGCCTCGACCGGCTGGAAAAGGCCGGTTTGATCATGCGCGCGCCGCACCCCAGCGACCGGCGCGGGGTTGTCGTTGCGCTCACCGAAAAGGGCCTGGCCGTGACCGATGAGGCACTCGTCGCCCATGTCGCCAACGAACATGACATCCTCGCCGGACTGACGCGCGAGGAGCGGGAGACGCTCGCGAGATTGCTCGGGAAGCTGATCGAAAGCTTGGGCTAGCCTGGCTGGATGCTCAGTTCCGGTCGTCCGGAAAGGTCGGGATTGGCGTGAACTCGACGCCGTCCTCGGCCAGGCTCTTCGCTTCCTCCGGCGTCGCCTCGCCATAGATGCCGCGCGGATCGGTCTCGCCGAAATGGATCTTGCGCGCTTCCTCGGCGAACTTGTCGCCGACATAGTCGGCGTTCTCGCGCACCTTCTCGGCGAGCGCCTTCAACTGCGCCAATGCCTGCTTCTGCGCCTCGCCCATGGCGAGCGCGATCTTTTCCTGTTTGCGCCCGGTCGAGACGGCCGGCGCCATCAGCGCCTTGTCAACCTTGTGCGAGCCGCAGCTCGGGCAATCGACCAAGCCACGCTTCTTCTGCGTGCCGAAATCGTCATTGCTGCGGAACCACGCCTCGAATTCGTGTTCGTGCTCGCAGATCAGGGAAAAACGGATCAAGAAGCTGCACCCCTGAGACGCGGCGCCTCGCCGGCATTGACGGCGAACTCGCGCGCGTTCTTCAGATTGGGGATCTTCCTGCGCGCGGCGAGCGACTGCGCTGGATCGATCTCGGCGACGATCACGCCGGGCTCCTCATGGGCGGCTTCCGCCACGATGCGGCCCCACGGGTCGACGATCAGCGAGTGGCCAAAAGTCTCGCGGCCGTCCTCGTGCAGGCCCCCTTGCGCGGCCGCAACCACATAGGCGCCGTTCTCGATGGCGCGAGCCCGAAGCAGCACGTGCCAGTGTGCTTCGCCGGTCTGCCGGGTGAAGGCGGCGGGCACCGAAAGCACATTGGCGCCGGCCAGCGCCTCGGCGCGGAACAGCTGCGGGAAGCGCAGGTCGTAGCAGACGGCAAAGCCGAGCCTGGCACCGTCGATCTCGGCGATGACGGCCTCGGTGCCCGGCTCGTAGGCGGCGGATTCGCGCCAGCTCTCGCCATTGTCGAGGTCGACGTCGAACATGTGGATCTTGTCGTAGCTGGCGATGGTGGTGCCATCGGGCGCGAACAGCAA
>NZ_RZOT01000837.1:0-1456 GCF_003999085.1 Mesorhizobium sp. M4A.F.Ca.ET.090.04.2.1 | reverse complement strand
GTCCTCCAGCGCCACTTCGGAATCGCCGCCGAGGCCGAAGGTGCGCATCGCCACGGCCTCGACCATGGTGCGGAAACCGCCGACGGTGGCGCCCTCCGGATCGAGCCGCGGGCGGCCGCTGTCGAGCACGGCGACGTCGGTGGTGGTGCCGCCGATGTCGGAAACCACGGCATCGTCGAGGCCGGTCATGTGACGGGCGCCGACGAGGCTGGCGGCGGGGCCCGACAAAATAGTCTCGATCGGCCGCTGGCGGGCGAAGGCGGCGGAAACCAGCGCGCCGTCGCCGCGCACCACCATCAGCGGTGCTGCAATGCCGCGCGCTTCCAGAAACCCTTCGGTCGCCGCCACCAGCCGGTCGATCATCGAGATCAGCCTGGCGTTGAGCAGCGTGGTGAGCGCGCGGCGCGGGCCGCCGAGCTTGGCCGACAGCTCGTGGCTAGCGGTGACCGGCAGGCCGGTCTTTTCGCGAATCAGGTCGCGGGCAGCCAGCTCATGCGCCGGGTTGCGCGTGGCGAAGTAGGCGCAGACGGCAAAGCCCGAAACCGAGCCGCCGAGCTCAGGCAGGGCTGCTTCGAGGCCGGAGAGGTCGAGCTTGGCCGCATTGCCGTGCACGTCATGCCCGCCGGGGCAGAACACCACCGGGTCGCTGCCGAGCGCCGTCTTCAGCCCGTCGCGGGCAAGGTCGGCCTCGGAAAAGCCGATCATGATCAGCGCGACGCGCCCGCCCTGGCCCTCGACCAGCGCGTTGGTGGCCAAGGTCGTCGACATCGACACCAGCTTGATCGAAGCCGGATCGGTGCCGGCCTTCTCCAGCACCGCGTCGACCGCGCCGGAGATGCCGACAGCGAGGTCGTGCCTGGTGGTCAGCGCCTTGGCCTTGGCCAGCACCTTGCCCTTCGGCCCGCCTTCCTCCGCCCACAGCACGGCGTCGGTATACGTGCCGCCGGTGTCGATGCCGAGGAAGAGCGGGATTGGCTTGGCGGTCATTTTTGCAGGCAGTCCGGGCAAAAGGATTGGTGCCTGCCCTTAGCCGATATGGCGTTGCGGATAAAGCCGGGAGAGATGGGCCAAGGGGGTGGCGCGACGATGAGTTGCCGAACGCTGGCGGGACAGCACCCCCTCTGTCCTGCCGGACATCTCCCCCTCAAGGGGGGAGATCAGATGTCCCCTGCACTTTCGCCAATCGCCAACGCTGCAGGAGGGCGCCGGCACCTAAGCTGCCAATCTCCCCCCTTGAGGGGGAGATGCCCGGCAGGGCAGAGGGGGGTGGCTTGGCACCAACCTTGCAGGAATCGTCCAGCGCCGGCGCGGCCCCTCATCCGCCCTTCGGGCACCTTTGTAACTTGTCCCGTGCCGACTCTGCTATTGCAGCAGGTGCGGTGGCGGACGAGAGACCGGAGCATCTTTGGGCCTTGAAGCCCGTGGGAGAGCGAGGGTCTTCGTCCGCCGTTCCATC
>NZ_RZOT01000836.1:0-1468 GCF_003999085.1 Mesorhizobium sp. M4A.F.Ca.ET.090.04.2.1 | reverse complement strand
ACGCCCCGAAATACCCCAGACGGCAAAGCTGATCACCAGCAAAGACAGCAACGCCTTCGCGACCCAGGTGCCCGCCGCGTTTCTCAAGATACCAAGCATGCCTACTTCCGATTTTTGCGCATTTTTCGTGCGCCCGAGTCTGAAACAAGCGCAATAGCGCCCTTCCGGTCCACTGTCGATTGCTTTGTGGCCTGATTTTGATAGTGAGTGCGCAAGCCAAATCTCGCCTGGAGAAGCAAAGCCCATGACGCCTGGAATCCGCCCGCTCGTTGCCGGCAACTGGAAAATGAACGGCACCAGCGCCTCGCTCAACGAACTGAGGATGATCGGCAACGGCTTCATGAGCGGCCTCGACGCCGAGACGGAGGCGCTTGTCTGCGTGCCAGCGACCCTGCTTTCGCACGCCGCCGAAATCCTCTCGCGCACCCCGGTTCGGGCCGGTGGCGAGGATTGCCATCCCAAGGAAAGCGGTGCCTACACCGGACGGATTTCGGCCGAGATGCTAAAGGACGCCGGCGCCAGCCACGTCATCGTCGGCCACTCCGAGTGCCGCGCCGATCTCAGCGAGGACGATGCCACCATCCACGCCAAGGCCTCCGCGGCATGGCGGGCCGGGCTGGTGGCTATCATCTGCATTGGCGAGACAAGGGCCGAGCGCGAGGCAGGCACGACGCTCGACGTGCTGTCGCGCCAGGTCGCCGGTTCCGTGCCGACAAGCGCCACTGCGGCCAACACCGTCATTGCCTACGAACCGGTTTGGGCCATCGGCACCGGCCTGACGCCGACCGCCGATGACGTCGCCGAGGCGCATGCGCACATCCGCGCAAAGCTGACGGAGCTGCTTGGCGGCGCGGCCGCAAAGATACGCATCCTCTATGGCGGCTCGGTCAAGCCGTCCAACGCTGTCGAGTTGCTCGGCGTCGCCAATGTCGACGGCGCGCTGGTCGGCGGCGCCAGCCTGAAGGCGGCGGATTTCCTCGGCATCGCCGAAGCCTATCTGAATATCTCCTAGTCGCGGAGCCAGCCGGCCGGCGCGGCCGAAATCGTTGCAAAGGGCGCATTGCTCCCCATATTCCGGCCACGGGCTTGGAAATGCCGCTAAAGCATTGTAAGGAGCCGCCTCCAAATCACCGGTCGTATCCGCGGCCGCGCAAGGCCTTGCCAGGATAAACTATGGAAACCGTACTGATCGTCATTCACCTTATGGTCGTGCTCGCGCTCGTCGGCGTGGTGCTGCTGCAGCGCTCCGAAGGCGGTGGTCTCGGTATCGGTGGCGGTTCCGGTTTCATGACGGCGCGCGGCGCCGCCAATGCGTTGACGCGGGCGACCGCGATCCTGGCGGCTGCCTTCTTTGCAACGTCTCTCACCTTGTCACTCGTGGCGCGCTACGGCGAAAAGCCGATCGACATCCTCGATCGCGCTCCGGCGTCGTCCAGCAACGCCGGCAAGGGCGTGCTCGACCAGTTGC
>NZ_RZOT01000835.1:0-1479 GCF_003999085.1 Mesorhizobium sp. M4A.F.Ca.ET.090.04.2.1 | reverse complement strand
AACGTGTCTTCGGTCGCCTCGAAGCGCTGGTACTCGCTGGCGACGGTCGCGACGGTCGTATTGTTCTCGATCTCGGTCTTCTTGAAGGCGGGAAGGGCGGCTTCGCCCTGATCGACGGTCTCACCCCAGCCAGCCTCCGGATCGTCGGCATCTGCCTTGGGCGCCGGACCGTCAGGCGTTCCGCTCTCGTCGGGCGCCTGCTGGAGTTCGTTGTCCAGGTCGCCTTGCTGGTCGCCGGTTGCAGCCGGCGCGGGTGGGGCGGGTTGCTGATCGGGTGCGGAAGCCGGGGGCTTCGGAGGGGTCTGCCGCTGCGCCTGGAAGAAGGCGAAATCCTCCTGTGTCGAGGGGATGGTGGTCATGAACTTTTCGCTGGCGCTGAGCATCACGTCGGACAGGATCTCGAGTTGCGGCGAAATCCCGGCCTGGTCGAGCTCCGCCGGCCGCGCGACCGCATGGCCTTTCGCCGAGGTGTCGGCATCGGGGGCGAGGGTGATCCACATCGGGTCCCCGGCGAGATCGATTATGGCGGGCACATAGACCGACGCGTCGGCCGGGACATCCTCCGTGCCCTCGACAGCCTGCAGTTCCTCGTCCTCGTCGCCGAACGACCAATAGTCGGCGGTAAGATAGAAACCCATGGCGGCCGCAGCCAGGACGATCGCCGCAAGGCCAACGCCGAAGCGGCGCCAGACCTTGCGCCTGCGCAGCGCCAGCCGCGCCTCCCTTTTCCGCCTGAAGCTCGTGTCGATGCTGTGAGTCACGGGCTGTTTCCGGTCAGGAAGAAGGTCCAGCGCACCTGTTCAAGCGTATCGACTTCGACAAACCGCGCGGCGATGTGGCCGCGCTGCCAGCATTCGTTAATGCCGCGGATCGAGAAGCGGCGCCGGTCGATGCACATTTCGGTCGAGCCGCCCAGGATCGCATGGCCGAACACGTCCGTCGCATAGATGTAGATGTAGCGGTTGGTCAGCTCCTCGCGAATGACGTTCACGCACTGGTTGGCGCCGATGGTCCACCAGCCGTCGGTCTGGTCGGCATTGTCGACCTTCTGGCCGACGGCAAGATTGACGACGTCGAGGGTCTGATTGCAGACCGTGAACTCCGCGCGGGCGTGGCCGATCGACAGGATCGTCAGCAGTGCCGCGAACGGGATCGCGGCAGGCCTGGCGCGGCCGATCAGGCCAAGCAGGGTTCGGGCCCGATCACGCAGCTTGCGTGGCGGGACGACGGGCGGGAAGGAAGAACGCGAGCGGCGGATTTCCATCGGCGTCCATGCTACCCGCCGAGCCGGAAATATTTGGCGGTGGCGGAGTAGTCGGATCTGTTGGCTTCGATCTCGTCAAGGATCCTGGGCAGCAGCGCCGAAACCGGGGTTGGTGCAGAGAAGACGGCGGCCTTGACATCCCGCGGGCCCGTGATCACCAGGATGATCTGCGGCAGCACCTTGCCGGCGGCTTTGTCGGCGGCGCCGAGCCCGAT
>NZ_RZOT01000834.1:0-1483 GCF_003999085.1 Mesorhizobium sp. M4A.F.Ca.ET.090.04.2.1 | reverse complement strand
CTCGCCAAACCATCGCCGGGTCCTCCGGCGAGGGAGAAAACTGTCACCTATGCAATCGGTCCATTCTGTTACCTATCTATCCGGTTCGGACACCAGCCCCTTCTCCCCGTCACTATACGGGGAGAAGGTGCCGGCAGGCGGATGAGGGGCGGCGCCGGCGGTCAGCTATGAATCATCCGACATCGAAACAATCGCCGCGCGAGCCAAGGCCTCTGCAAGTTGCCGAAACTCTGGTTCACCCGCCCCGCCTCATGCTAACTCACCCCGCATGGCACAGAAGAAAGGATACGAGGTCGATTCGTGGCTGGCGCGGCCGGACCCGGCCATGTCCATCGTCCTGCTCTACGGACCCGATCGCGGGCTGGTCGCCGAGCGCGCCAGGGCTTTTGCCGGCAAGACCGGCCTGCCGCTCGACGATCCGTTCTCGGTCGTCAGGCTGGACGGCGCGGAAGTCGACCGCGACCAGGGCCGCCTGCTCGACGAGGCGCGCACCGTGCCGATGTTTTCCGACCGGCGGCTGCTCTGGGTGCGCAACGCCAGCGGCCAGAAAGCGCTGGCCGACGACGTCAAGGCGCTGACATCGGAGCCCGCGCGGGACGCGATCATCCTCATCGAGGCCGGCGACCTGAAGAAGGGCACCGGCCTGCGCGCCATCGTCGAGGCCGCCGGCAACGCCATCGCCCTGCCCTGCTATGCCGATGAGGCGAGGGACATCGACACCGTCATCGACGACGAACTGCGCAAGGCCGGCATGTCGATGACGCTGGAGGCGCGCCAGGCGCTGCGTCGCAATCTCGGCGGCGACCGGCTGGCGTCGCGCGGCGAGATCGAGAAGCTGGTGCTCTACGTCCACGGCCAGAAGGAGATCGGCGTCGACGACGTCAGGGCGACGTCCGGCGACGTGTCAGGCGCCTCTTTCGACGATGCCGTCGATGCGCTGCTGGACGGGAAGATCGCCGATTTCGACACCGCTTTCACGCGACACTGCCAGGGCGGCGGCCAGCCCTTCCTGGTGCTGTCGGCGGCGATGCGGCAATTGCAGGCGATCCAGGCGATGCGCGGCCAGATGGAGGGCGGCGGCCGCAACGCCGCCTCGGTCGTCGCTGGCGCCCGGCCGCCGGTTTTCTTCTCGCGGCGCAAGCTGGTGGAGAAGGCGCTGGAGCGCTGGAGCGTCGAGGCGCTTGGCCGGGCGCTCAACCGGCTGCAGACCGCGGTGCTGCAGACACGCCGGAGGCCGGACCTGTCCGAAGCCCTGGCGCGCCAGGCGCTGCTCGGCATCGCGGTGGAGAGCGCGAGGCTTGGGCAGCGGTAGCTGCCTTCCATTGTCAATTCATGATCATCCCGTCCGCCGCCTGGAAGGTTGGCAGCGCCTGCGGAAATACCAGCACCGCCGCGCCGTAAAGCAGCAAGGCGACCCCCGATACCTTTGCAATCCGCTCTCCTGCCGGAAGGGTCTTTTCCGCAAAGACCAGCAGTGTCACCA
>NZ_RZOT01000833.1:0-1486 GCF_003999085.1 Mesorhizobium sp. M4A.F.Ca.ET.090.04.2.1 | reverse complement strand
GCCGCTACAGGAACCACCCGCACCGCCGCGCTGGCAATGCCCGCCGGGCCTCACGCCCTCGGCAGCGGCCTGCGCATGATCAGCGAGGCATGGCCGCCGACCCCGTGCGCGGCGGGTCGCCGCTCGACCACCTCGAAACCGTGCTTGCGATAGAAGGCGATCGCCCGGTCGTTGCCCTCGATCACTTCGAGCGCGATCGAGGCGATGCCGGCATGGGCGGCGAGCACGGCGTGCAAGAGGTCGGTCGCCAGCCCGCTGCCGTACTCTTCCGGTTCGATATGCAGGCGGTCGAGCATGACGTCGCCGCGATCATCCATCGCCGCCATGGCGTAGCCGGCGATCGACCCGTCGGGCCGCTCGGCGACGAAGGACATCTTGTCGTCGTCTGCAAGTTCCGCCGCCAGCTTGTCCGGCGCGTGCTTGTCGTCGGAAAGCCGCGCCGTGGTCTCCGCGCCCATGATCGGCGAATAGGTCCGCCGCCAGGATTGGCCGAGCAACTGCGACACTGCAGCCAGGTCGCCTTTCGTCATTGCCCTGATCTGGACCATTTCCATCGTCCTCTGTCGCCGGCGCGGCGCACGCCAACTACTGCAGCCCAAGCGCCCACCTGGCAAGGCCGCTCGCCAGCGCCGCTGGCCCCTTCCGAACGGGTGGACGCGGCGAACTGTTCCGATGCTGCGCCGCACAAGCTCTCTCCGCCCTCGGGACCGACCGTCCTGCGCTTGCGCGATCCTGAATAACATCGTGATTACAGGGCGTTGCAGTACCGGCAGATTGAAAGATTCTCGGCTGCCGCCCTTGAAACCCATTGGTGCCCGACTAGTTCGATAAGCGTGCGAGCCCTGACAAGGGAAGGCTCGCGGAGGGAGGGTTCCAATGGCTGCCAAGGAAGTGAAATTCCACGCCGAGGCCCGCGACAAGATGCTGCGCGGCGTCGATATTCTGGCCGATGCGGTGAAGGTGACGCTCGGCCCCAAGGGGCGCAACGTCGTCATCGACAAGTCGTTCGGCGCGCCGCGCATCACCAAGGACGGTGTGACAGTGGCGAAGGAAATCGAACTGGTGGACAAGTTCGAGAACATGGGCGCGCAGATGGTGCGCGAAGTGGCGTCGAAGACCAGCGACATTGCCGGCGATGGCACCACCACGGCGACGGTGCTTGCCCAGTCCATCGTCCAGGAAGGTAACAAGGCGGTTGCCGCCGGCATGAACCCGATGGATCTGAAACGCGGCATCGACAAGGCCGTGGAAGTGATCGTCGCCGAGCTCAAGGCCAATGCCCGCAAGGTGACCCGCAACGACGAGATCGCCCAGGTCGGCACCATCTCGGCCAATGGCGATGCCGAGATCGGCCGCTTCCTGGCCGAGGCGATGCAGAGGGTCGGCAATGAGGGCGTCATCACCGTCGAGGAGGCCAAGACCGCCGAGACCGAGCTCGAAGTGGTCGAGGGCATTCAGTTCGATCGCGACTATCTCAGCCCTTATT
>NZ_RZOT01000832.1:0-1490 GCF_003999085.1 Mesorhizobium sp. M4A.F.Ca.ET.090.04.2.1 | reverse complement strand
GTACCATTCCTGGGGCTCGCAGAATGCGTGGCTGAGGCAGATCACCAGCCAGAACCGGCTGTTCGTGCATGCAAAGACGGCCGCCAATCTCGGGCTGGCAGATGACGACTGGGTGTGGATCGAGAGCGTCAACGGCCGGGTGAAGGGACAGATCAAGCTGATCGACGGCGTCAACCCCGACACGGTGTGGACATGGAACGCCATCGGCAAGCGGCGCGGCAGCTGGGGGCTGAAGCACGATGCGGCGGAGAGCAATCGCGGCTTCCTGCTCAACCACATCATCGGCGACCAGACCGCGGCGGACGCCAATGGCAAGCGCTATTCGAACTCCGACCCTGTGACGGGACAGGCGGCATGGTTCGACGTGCGGGTTCGGATCGTCAAATGCGCGTCGCAAGAAGCGGGCTTCACCGAGCCGCAATTCGAGCGGTTCAGAGAGCCGCCACACTCCCACCCCTCGCCTGACATGCTTCAGTTCGGCGCCGAGTTCCGCACGAACAGGGAAGCCGCCGAATGACCTGCCTTCCCGCGCAAACCGACAAGAAGCTCGGCCTGGTGATCGACCTCGACACCTGCGTCGGCTGCCAAGCCTGCGTCACCGCTTGCAAGGAATGGAACACCGGCGGCCATATGGCGCCACTGACCGATATCGATCCCTATGGCGGGCATGTCGACGGCGTCTGGTTCAACCGCGTGCACGCTTATGAGCACACGACCGAGATGGGCGGGCGCACGGTGAACTTCCCGCGTTCCTGCCTGCATTGCGAGACGCCTGCCTGCGTCACCGTGTGCCCGACCGGCGCCTCCTACAAGCGGGCGTCGGACGGCATCGTGCTGGTCGACGAGGACAAATGCATCGGATGCAAACTGTGCAGCTGGGCCTGCCCCTACGGCGCGCGCGAGTTCGACACGCAAGTCGGCGTGATGAAGAAATGCACGCTCTGCGTCGACCGCATCTACAACGACAATCTGGCCGAGGAGGATCGCGTGCCGGCCTGCGTGGCGGCCTGCCCGACCAGCGCCCGCCATTTCGGCGATCTCGGCGATCCGGCGTCAGCCGTATCGCAGCTGGTGACGGCGCGCGGCGGCGTCGACCTGATGCCGGAACTCGGCTATCGCCCGACCAACAAGTATCTGCCGCCGCGCGCCCATACGGGACGCGCCGCCAGGGTGCCGGCGCCGGCGCTAGAGCCGGTGCGGGCCGAAGGCGGCTTCCTCGGCTGGATCGACCGCATGCTTTCGAACTAGCATCCCGGCCATGCATCCCGCTTTCTCCGTCGTCTTCTTCACCACTGCCACAGGCGCCGGCTACGGCCTGCTGGCGCTGCTTGGCGTGCTCGGCGGGCTGGGCTTTGTCGAACCCGACTTCTGGCTCGGGCTCGTCGGCATGGGACTGGCGCTCGGCCTGATCGCGGCCGGCCTTCTGTCATCGACCGGCCATCTCGGGCGGCCTGAACGAGCCTGGCGCGCCTTCTCGCAGTGGCGCAGTT
>NZ_RZOT01000831.1:0-1494 GCF_003999085.1 Mesorhizobium sp. M4A.F.Ca.ET.090.04.2.1 | reverse complement strand
CCGGTCAGCCGGTGCCGGTGCCGCAGGCGGCGATCGGTCAGTCCGCCCAGGCGCCCGCACGCCCGGCGCGTCCGGCCCGGCCGGCCGAGACGGTCGATGCCGACGGGTTCGACATGCCGAGCGATGGCGGGACGACCGCCTCGGTCGGCCATCCGGTGCCGCCTGGCAATGTCGGCGGCCCGACGAAAAAGCGGCAGACCTCGATCCTCGACATCCTCACCGGCGGTTGAGCGGCAACATCGCCTCTCGCCATGGCTTGCGCCTTCGGCTACATGTCCGGCCGGAGACCGCGACATGGCCGAGACCGATACAAGAAAAACCATCGTGCTGACCGGTGCCAGCCGGGGCATCGGCCATGCGACGGTGAAGCGCTTCTCGCGTGAGGGCTGGCGCGTCATCACCTGCTCGCGCCAGGCTTTTGCCGAGGACTGTCCATGGCCAGCCGGGCCGGAGGACCACATCAAGGTCGATCTCGCCGACCAGGAGGATGTCGGCATCGCCGTCTCTGAGATCCGCCACCGGCTGGAGGCGCATGGCGGCCAGCTCAACGCGCTGGTCAACAATGCCGGCATTTCGCCGAAGCTGAAGGACGGCAGCCGGATGAACTCGATCGACACGCCGATGCATGTCTGGCGTGACGTGTTCCAGGTCAATTTCTTCGCGCCGATCATGCTGGCCAGGGGCCTGTTCAAGGAGCTGGCGCAGGCGAAGGGCTCGATCGTCAACGTCACCTCGATCGCCGGCACCCGTGTGCATCCCTTCGCCGGCACGGCTTACGCGACATCGAAGGCGGCACTGGGTTCGCTGACGCGCGAGATGGCGCATGATTTCGGCCCGCACGGCATCCGCGTCAACGCCATCGCGCCGGGCGAGATCGACACCGCTATCCTGTCGCCGGGCACCGACAAGATCGTCGAGACGATCCCGCTCAGACGCCTCGGCGCCACGGCGGAGGTGGCCGACATCATCTTCTTCCTGTGCTCCGGGCAGGCGTCCTATGTCACCGGCTCGGAGATCCACATCAATGGCGGTCAGCACGTCTGACCCTCGATTTCGGGGCAAAATCGCTCATCCGGTCATGGTGAGGACGGCCTTGCCGCTGAAGCTGCGCTGCCGCAGGGCGTCCAGCGCCTGGCCGATGTCTGTCCACGGCACAGTCAAGGCGACGCGGGTTTCCAACCGGCCAGCCGCGACCAGGGCGAGCAGTGAGGCGATATCGGCGCCGATGGCTGGACCGGACGTATAGTAGGCGAAGGTCTGAAGCCTCGCCCCTTCATGGCCCGGAACGAACTGGCGAAATCCGACGGGCGTCAGTTCGCCGCTGCTTGAACCGAACATGACGATGGTGCCGCCCGGCGCGACGCGTTCGATCGCGTGCGCGAGGCTTGCGCCGCCGACCGACTCGGTGATCAGCGAGAACGGCCCCTCGGCCCGCTCGATCGACTCGACGACACGTTCGGCGCCCAGCCCACGCAGGTCCTCTTCATGCCGGGC
>NZ_RZOT01000830.1:0-1506 GCF_003999085.1 Mesorhizobium sp. M4A.F.Ca.ET.090.04.2.1 | reverse complement strand
ATCGTCGTCGAGGCGGTCGAGATCGACGGCAACAAGATCTTCGTCGCCGGCACGGCCGATCCCGGCCGCAAGGTGCGTGCCTATGCCAACGACATACTGCTCGGCGACGCCCAGACCTCGCCTGACGGCCATTTCCTGGTCGAAGCGGCGCGCGACATTCCGGTCGGCAGCTACACCATCCATGTCGATGCGCTCGATGCCGACGGGTTGAAGGTGGTGGCCCGCGCCGCCGTGCCCTTCGAGCGCGAGCCGGGTGAGTCGGTCGCCGCCGTGGCGCCGGCCGAGGTCAAGCCGGCGGAGGCAAAGCCCGCCGAAGCCAAACCAGCCGCGCCCGCGACAGCGGGCGAAGCGCCTGCTGCCCCGGCAGCCGAACCCGCTGCGCCTGCAACGACGGCCGAAGCGCCTGCTGCTGCTCCTGGCGCCGAAGCCCCGGCCAAGGTGGCTGCCGCGACGCCCGACGCCCCCGAGACGGTGGCGCCCAAGCTCGAACATGCCGATAACGCCGTCATCATCCGGCGCAACGATACACTGTGGCGGATCTCGCGCCGCGTCTATGGCCACGGCGTGCGCTATTCCACCATCTATCTCGCCAACCAGGACCAGATCAGCAACCCTGACCGCATTTGGCCGGGCCAGGTGTTCAAGGTCCCGCAAAAGTCGAAGGAAGGCGAGGACGCCGACATGAAGGCGATGGGCGACCAGATGACGACGGCGCCGACGAAGACGCAGTAGGAATTCGGCGATTGGCCAATCTCCCCCTTGTGGGGAGATGCCCGGCAGGGCAGAGGGAGCGCTGTCGCGCCAACTCCGGAAATTGCCTCCATTGCAGTGCGCAGGCGTTATACTACCCACCAGCTTAGCTTGCCCTCGCATCGTTCATCGTCTATCGCCGATGAACGATGACCGAATCCCTGACTGAACCCACCCTGGTGGGCGCTCCGCCCGGTTGCGCCCCGGACAGCCGCGCCGTCGCGGCGCGGTTCGCGGCACTTTCGCATCCGGCACGCATCGAGATCCTCAGGCATCTCGCCGCCAGCCGTTCCTGCTGCTGCCGCGAGGTGGTCGACCATCTCGACCTCGCCCAGTCCACCGTCTCGCAACATCTGAAGATACTGGTCGAGGCCGGGCTGGTCCGTTTCGAGCCCGACCGCCAGCGCTCGCGCTACGAGGTCGACCACGCGGCGCTCGCCGATGTCTCGGCGTCGCTCTCGGCGCTGGTCAAATCCTGCTGCTCCGTCGGCTAGAACAAGAAGGCAAAAAGAATGGCCGGAAAAACCGTCTCCGATTCCTCGACCCTCGCGACACTCCGCAATCTGTGGCCCTATATGTGGCCGACCGACCGGGCCGACCTGAGGGCGCGCGTCACCTGGGCGACGCTGCTCCTGGTTGTCGCCAAGGTGACGCTGGTGGCCGGCCCCTATTTCTTCAAATGGGCGACCGACGCGTTGGCTGGCGCCGCGAAGACGCCGCCGCCGCTGCCGTCCTTCCTGCTTGCGCCGGTAATGC
>NZ_RZOT01000082.1:0-14012 GCF_003999085.1 Mesorhizobium sp. M4A.F.Ca.ET.090.04.2.1 | reverse complement strand
GAATTGGAGTGCACATACCTTCACCTCCACTCCTTGCGGCACTTCGCCAACATGCTGGAGCGGATGCCAGCCTCCGGCCCGGATGTCGAGGACACGTCGGAACCGGCACCAGAAGCGACTTCTGCCAAGGCGAAACGGGAAACCGGCAAATCGGCGGCGCGCAAGGGTGGCGACGAAGCGGACATGAGGCTGGAGCAGGCTTAACAAAGTGACGACCGAGATGTCACCCGAGCGTAGAAGGACGGGAGCTTGACGGCGGCTGGGCAAACGGCCGGCGTCCTGCTTCCGGCCCTTGATCTCGGCGCCGAGCGGGAAGACCCGGCGCCGAAATTCCTCGACTGGCTGGACCAGTGGCTGGTTGGCGTGGCCTCGCCGTTGCGGGAGCGGGCAAGGCTGCGGCGGATGTATCGCGCGCTGCCTCGCATCGAGGCACTCGGACGTGATTATGCGGGCATAGCCGAAGTCGAGCTTGTCGAGCGGGTCGCGGCGTTCCGCCCAGTGATGCGCCGTGGCGGCCTGACCCAGACGAACATCGAACGATGCTTCGCGATCGTGCGCGAGATATCATGGCGCAAGCTCGGGCTGCGCCACCACAACGTTCAAATTCTTGGCGGCCTCGCAATGCTTGACGGGCGGGTGGCGGAGATGGCCACCGGCGAGGGAAAGACAATCACCGCCGGTCTCGCCGCATCGGCCGCGGCGCTGGCGGGCACGCCGGTTCACATCATAACCGTGAACGACTATCTGGCGGCACGCGACCTTGCGACGCTCAAGCCTGTCTATGACTTTCTTGGCCTGACCACGGGCCTGATCCAGAGCGGCGACCGGGCAGGGCGACCGCAAGTCTATGCGTCGGACATTGTCTATGCGAGCAACAAGGAAGTTGCGTTCGATTACCTGCGCGATCGCATGGCGCTTGGCCAAAGGACCGGGCTGCTGCACCGCAAGCTCAGCGGCTTCGGCCAAGCCGGCAGTGCGAATTCGCAAACAGTCATGCGCGGTCTGCACCTGGCAATCGTCGACGAGGCCGACAGCGCGCTGGTCGACGAGGCGCGCACGCCGCTGATCATCTCCCAGGAAAGCAATTCCGTCGACGAACGCAACTGGGCGGAAAAGACATTTCGTCTGATCGAGGACCTGCAACAGGATGTCGACTACGTGCTGTTGCCGGACCAGCGCCGTATCGAATTGACGGAAGCCGGCAAGGATAGGCTCTGGACGCGCGCTGAGGCGGCCGATGGATACTGGCGCAACCGCCTCCGACGCGAGGAATCGGCCAGGCAAGCACTCTCCGCATTGCTGCTTTTCCGACGCGGCGAACACTATCTGGTCGCTGACGAGACTGTTCAAATCGTCGACGAATTCACCGGGCGCATCATGGCCGACCGCACATGGAGCGATGGCCTTCATCAGTTGATCGAATTTAAGGAGGGCTGCAAAGTGACCCCGCGCAAACGCACCGCCGCGCGGATCACGTACCAGCGCTTTTTTCGCCGCTATCTGCGCCTCGCCGGGATGTCCGGCACCGCCTACGAGGTCAAAGGCGAATTGGGCGCCGTCTACGGGCTGTCGGTTCTCGCAGTGCCGACACACGTGCCGCCCCGGCGCGCGAAGCTCACGACAATTGTGTGTGCGACGCGCGAGGAGAAATGGAACCGCATCGTGCAGGAGGTCGAGACGATGCGGGCCCTCGGACGGCCGGTACTGATCGGCACGCGTTCGGTCTCTGCATCACAGGAACTCAGCGCATGTCTCGGGCGCGCCGGCGTCGAGCATGCCGTGCTGAATGCCGAGCAGAGCGAGGACGAAGCGAAAGTCATCGCGGGAGCGGGTCGTGTCGGAACGGTGACGGTGGCGACCAACATGGCTGGGCGCGGCGTGGACATCAAGGTCGATCCCGAGGCGCTCGCAATGGGCGGACTTCACGTGGTGCTGAGCGAGCGCCACGATGCCCGTCGGATCGACCGGCAGATGGAAGGGCGGACGGCGCGCAAGGGAGACCGGGGGTCAACGCGGGACATTCTTTCGCTGGAGGATCCGATCCTCGATCTCGCGCCGCCACGCCTTGTCGAATGGGCCAGCCGGAGTCAAACCTGGTTCAGGCGCCGAGCCGCACTTGCGCTGTTTCGGATAGCGCAGATGCGCGCTGAGCGCGCGCATGCAGCGGAGCGAAAGGACCTGCTCGACCAGGACCGGCGGCTGGGTGTGCTGCTCGCCTTCTCCGGCAAATCCGAATAGACTTGGGCCGGCGGCTGGACTGGCCGCGGCGGGCAGGGAGCCACGTCAAATGCTGCGACCTATCTTCTCCATCGCTGCCGTGTTTCTGGCGGGTGCCGCTCATGCGGCGGCGCTCGATTGCGTCGTCAATCCTTCGATCGTGGTGGGTGTCGGCGGCACGGTGCCTGGCCTTCTGGAGGAGGTGCTGATCGATCGTGGCGACATTGTCAAAAAGGGTCAAATCCTGGCCCGGCTGAATGCCAACACCGAGCTGTCGACTATCGACTTGATGTCCGAGCAGGCGGCCAACACGTCGGAAATCGAGGCCCAGCAGGCACGATACCAACTGGCCGTAAACCGCATGGACCGCTCCAAGCGGTTGGCCAGCATGAACGTCACCTCCCAGGATGCGGTGGAGGAAGCGGTCGCGCAAATGGAGGTCTCCAAGCGCGAACTGGCGCTCGCCGAAACGCGCAAGCGCATTCTCGAACTCGAGCTTGCCCGGGCAAAGACCGTGCTGGGCCAGAAGGTTATCGTCAGTCCGATCGACGGTATTGTCATGGAACGCAAGCTGTATGCCGGCGAGTACCTCGATCAGGACGGGCAACTGGCCACGATCGCACAGCTCGACCCGTTGAGCGTCGAAGCCTTCGTCGCCGACAGCGAATACAGCAAGTTCAGCGTCGGCCTCGCCGTTCGGGTGACCGTCAGCGAGCCGCGCGATGAAGTCCTTGTCGGCACAGTTCAGGTGATCGACCGGGTATTGGACGCGGCCAGCAGGACGTTCGGCGTGCGCATCATGCTGCCCAATGCCGGCAACCGTTTGCCCGCCGGCCAGCGATGCAGGGTCGAATTCGACGTCAAGTCGAACTGAAGCGCTCCGCCTGCACAGCAATGCTGCTTAGTTTCTGCTGACAGGTGGCGAACACGCAGGATGCCCGATCGCGATGGCCCAGCGCGTTGCCGACGGACGGCTCGCCGGATCGCCCATCGTGTTCCCCGATCGGTCGCTCGCGGGAACGATACTTGCTAAGAACAACCGCGCGTTTTTGCCTCAAGTGAGTCCGTGCCGGACGAGATGGCGAACGACCGGCGAAAACATCTGCTGGCCGATATAGGATCCGATGCCCGCATTCTCGAAGAGTGGTTCGGCGACGGCCGCATCTTCGACTATCGCGATACGTGCCTGACGCGCCTGAGCTACCATCTCGTCGGCTGCGCGGCCTTGGCCCTTGCCGACGACCGTCGGCACCGGCGTTTCACCCTTGAGGTAACGCAACGCCACGGCGCGGTCGCCGGACACGAAGACGATGACCGCATTTCCAACGCCGAGTTTCGCGGGTTGCATCACCGCTTCGCGCCGCTGCCGCTGCTGTTCGTGGCGGATCAAGGGATCTCCCTCGAGATCCTTGTGCTCGCGCTTGTATTCGGTGGTGGTCATGCGCATGTCGCGCAGGAACAGCCAGCGCTGAATGGGAACATCGATCACGCCGATGACGACGAAGGCAAGCGCGGCGGCAACGCCAAGGGGTATCAGCACCGCCTTGATGATCGGCTCCAGGCATGACGGACCGCAACCCGGCGCATCGAAGAGCGGTTGCAGCCACGCGATCAGAACGAATACGAAGAGGCTTGCCAGCAACATCACCTTGACCAGGCCCTTGCTAAACTCGATGACGTTGCGGAGCGACAGGATCTTCTGCAGGCCCTTCGCCGGGTTTATGTGATCGAACTGCGGCTTCAGCGGCTCAAACGAGAAGACCGGCCCGAACGTCCCCAGCATGCCAAAGGCCAGGGTGAGAACGACGACGATCCCGACCAGCGGCAATGTGGCAAGCATCAGCAACGAAAGAAAATGGCGGATGGCCCGCAGGCTGACATCCGCGAACGGGCCGCTGGTCTCTGTCACGGTCTGCACGAGTTCCGAAAGGTGCTTGAACAGCATCGGCCAGGAAAAATAGAGATAGCCGAGCGCCGCGAGAAACGTGAAGCCGGAGACCAGGTCGCGGCTCTGCGAAACCTGGCCCTTGCGGCGAGCGTCGCGGAGCTTCTTGTCCGACGCCGGTAACTTCTTTTCCTCAGCTTCTTCGGCCATGTTGCAATCTCGTCATGAGGCAGCCTCTTGCCCGGCTTTCGCCTGAGCCGACGGCAGCGCCTGCGAGCGCGCGCCGGCCCTGCCGGTGCGGCCGGTGATCGTGGCCAGGGGCTGGACGTTGAATTCCTGCGCGAGTTCCTGGAACGACAGAACCGGAAGCTCGATGGCATTGTGCATCAGCAGGCTGCGCATATGCCGGCGCACGTCCATCGCGGCAAGCACGACCGGCGAGACATCGATGGAGCTCTGCGACAGGGCTCGCTCGATCTCGGTGACCAGGGCCTGCGCGTCATCGTCCGAAAGGTTCAGGAATGTGCCGGTCGATGCGCTTTGCACCGCGTTGCGCAGGATATCCTCGGCCGACCGCTGCAGCACATAGGCCGCGATGATGTTGTTGCGGCCGGCGGAGCGGAAGCTGATCTGGCGCTTCAGGGATGTGCGGACATATTCCGTCAGCAGGACAACGTCCTGTTCGCGCTGGCCCCATTCGATCAGCGCTTCGAGGATGAGGCGCAGATTGCGGATCGGCACGTTTTCGCCGACAAGCCGGCGGAGCACTTCCGCGATCTTCTGCAGCGGCACGATCTCCTGGGCCTGCCTGACCAGATCCGCGTAGTCCGGCTCGATGTCTGACAGGAGCCTGCGTGTCTCCTGAATCCCGACGAAATGGCCGGCATAGAGCCGCAGTGCATTTCCGGTCCACTTGGCCGCCGTTTCCGCTGGTGCGGAAAAGGCGAAGCCGGCCTCCTTCAATGCCGCTATCTGGCTGTCATCGACCCACGCGAATCTACGCTGACCGGCAATCGACGAGCCGTCTTCGTAAGTCACCTCGAGCAGGTCGAGGTGCGTCGCATCCGCCTCGACGAGAACGCGGTCGGCAGGAATTTCGGCATCCAGGATCGGCGCGCCTTCCAGATCGACGCGGATGCTTCGTGA
Organism: Mesorhizobium sp. M4A.F.Ca.ET.090.04.2.1; assembly: GCF_003999085.1. NCBI lineage: Bacteria > Pseudomonadati > Pseudomonadota > Alphaproteobacteria > Hyphomicrobiales > Phyllobacteriaceae > Mesorhizobium > Mesorhizobium sp. M4A.F.Ca.ET.090.04.2.1. Next base: position 8,764 of record NZ_RZOT01000082.1, on the reverse strand, counting down.
TGAAAGCATCTCGTCGACCTGCATGCCGATGGCCGGAACGTCGATACCGAGATCGCCGAAGAGCTCGCGGCGCACGCCGTCGGCGAGCGCGGCAAATTCGGGCTCCGGGATCGAGCGTCCAAGCTCGGTTCCGAGGCGCACGACGATGCGGTAGGAAGGAGGCAGCGTTCCGGTAGGGATTGCTGAAAGCGCCGCGGAATTCCCCGGTTGTTCGCGCGTTGCGATCTGGCCGGCGTCGTCGTCAGGCTCGGATTCCCGGGCGGTACGGCGACTGATTGCGTAGGCGCCGGCACCGAAGCTGGCGCCGAGGATCAGGAACACGATCGACGGAAAACCTGGCACGATGGCAAGGCCGACCATGATCACCGCGGCAAGACCGAGTGCTCGGGAGTCGCGCAGAAGCTGACTGGTTATTTGCCGGCCAAGGTCGCCCGCACCGTCGGCGCTGCCGACGCGCGTCACCATCGTGCCTGCGGCCACGGCGACGAGCAGTGCCGGTATTTGCGCCACCAGCCCGTCACCCACGGTCAGCAGCGAGTAGGTCGCGGCCGCGTCACCGAGGGACATGTCGTGCTGCAGCGTCCCGACCGCGAAACCGCCGATCAGGTTGACCAGGATGATCACGATGCCGGCGATGACATCGCCCTTGACGAATTTCATGGCGCCGTCCATCGCGCCGAACAGCTGGCTCTCGCGCTCCAGCTGCTGGCGCAGACGACGTGCCTCCGTCTGATCGATATCGCCGTTGCGCAGTTCCGCATCGATACTCATCTGCTTGCCTGGAAGCGCATCGAGCGTGAAGCGCGCCGCCACTTCGGCGACGCGCTCGGCACCGCGCGCGACCACGATGAACTGCGCGATGGTGATGATCAGGAAGATGACCAGGCCGACCGCAATGCTGCCGCCGACGACAAAGGTGCCGAAGGCGGTAATGATCTCGCCAGCATCGGCCTGCAGCAGGATCAGTCGCGTCGTCGTGATCGTGATCGCCAGCCGGAACAAGGTGGCGATGAGGATGACCGACGGCAGCGACGAGAACTGCAGCGGATGGGAAACGTAAAACGATGCCAGCAGGATGAGCACGCTGATGGCGATATTGGCGGTGATGAGAATGTCGACGAGGAATGTCGGCAAGGGAATGAGCATCATCACTACCGCGACGAGCAGCAGGACGGCGATGACCAGATCGCTGCGGCGTGACAGCCTGGCAAGGAATTGTAGAAGCCGCTCCGACACGGTCATGGTCATTGAACGCCTCGTTGCGACAGGAAGCTCAGCAGGGCGCTGTGCGCCTCGGTCTTGCGCCCCGCCACGAGCAAGGCGCGGCTCTTCAGCAAGGCAAGCGCCGGATGGTCCATTCCTTCCAAGGTCTCCAGCCTGGCAATCGTGGCCAGCGCCTTTTCCGCCTCGCCATCGAGGATGAGCAGATGCGCCAATGTCCTCAGCACGCCGGCATTTCCCGGCGACAGCTGCGCGGCGATGAGCAGATACGCCGCGCCCCGCTTTGCCTGCCCGTGAGACCCGTAGAGAAAGCCCAGGACATGCAGCAGATGCACCGTGTCATCCGGGCCGGTCAGATTTCGATTCCTTCCTGCATGCGACCAAGCAGGTCGCGATGACGCTCGATTTCATCCTCCATCAGCGTTCTCGCAAGCGACTTGAGCTGCTCGCCGCCCTCCAGGTCGGGGACCAGGTGTGTCACAAAATGCTGGAGGATAGGCACGGAGCGCCGCAAGATGGCTGGCTCGGGTATACGGGGCATGACGAAGTTGATGAGGATCTCATCAAGCGATTCGCCAGCCGCCTCGCCGGAGGGTTGGAACTCCGCGGTTTGCGGCCTTTCAGCACCAGCGGCGGATTTCGTTCCCTGAGCGCGGCTCGCGGCCTTGTCGACGCCATTCATCCGTCGCCGGTTGATAGCCTGGCCGCGCACGCCTTCCGCCTGGCGCACCTCGCGGCCAGCCGTGTCCATCCTTGCCGAATCGAGTCGTGGCCCTTCAAGCCGACGGTTCACGGATATTTCAGCGCGACCGTGGCGCCGCCCTTCGTCAGGAGAAGTTCCGTCTCGCCGATGTGCTTGATGGTCCAGCCGTCATTGGTGAATGCACCTTCGTGGTAGCGGGCGCCGTCGGCTGCGATGACGTAAGGCCGGTCGCCATACCATATCGCCTGCAGCGTCAGGCGCGGGGCCTGCTGCGCATCGCCGATCATGACGTTGGAGACCAGCGGAATGTGCGCGCCGAACGCCTGGTCGAACCAGGATTGCGTTTCCGTCCAGACGCCGCTCTTGTCATTCGGGATCATGCCCGAGACCACGAGACGCCCCGGCGATCGCTGAACGGTCAAGGTGCTTATGTCGGATTGCTCCAGACGTTGCTTGAGCTGGCTTTCCGCTTCGGCGGCGGTTTGCAGCTCCGCCGGTGATGAATCGTCCAGCACTTCCTTCCCGGTCTCGCCGGCAAAGGCCATTCTGACCGGTTCACCATCTTGAGCGGGTTGCATCTCGCCAATGTCCGGCTTGGCGAGAGAGAGACCGTTCGCAGCGAGCGAGAGGGCGAATACGGCGCACAGAACGCTGCCCGCGACCAGGAGCGGGCGATTGGAAAAGGACCACCGACTTGCGGGGCGTTCCGGGTTAACCAGCCGTATACGGGCATCGCCGACGTCGATCGTGAGCGGCAGCCTGCAGCGGCTGCCGTGGCCTTCATGGATGGTCTCGCCTGTGGCGAGCGCGACATCGCCGCCGACGGCTTCGATCTCAAATTGGCCGCCTTTGCGCCGCAGCCTTGCGTGGACCGGCGCGATGCCGGCGTCTCTGAGAACAATGTCCGACTCCGTGCTGGAGCCGATCGTATACTGCGGCTCGACCAAGCAGAGTTCGGCGCCGGTGTGGAATCCGTGCGTGACGCTGAGCACAACGGAGTGTCCGGATGCCGGCGAGAGGGCGATGATCGACCGCAACCGGCGCGCCGGTGCCGCATCCAGATACCTGCCGATAGGAGTATCGGTCATGCCACTTCATCTCCCGCCGATGACGATTTCAAATGCAGCCTGACGCCGGTGTTGAAAAATCCTGCCGTACAAGTGCGCCGCCGATTGCTCGCGGCGGCGCATGGGGTCGCGGAACCTTGCCTTAAGCCTTCTCAGCCGACTGGCCGAGCGTCCTCGCGGTGCTCATCAGCATGTCATGCTGGGATTTCGCGATCTCTTTCGTGATCTCCAGGCCAAACATGCGCTCCTGGTGCTTGATCATCTTGTCCAGGTTCTGTTCCGGCGACCCTGCAGAGCCGGACGTAATGGGAGGGGTAGCAGCCATCATTGTCTCCTTGCGAGAAATTCAAGTTGCAAGCGCCGGGATTCACACAGCCGCGATCCGGCACGTTGCCAAGGCAGCTTAAGGCAGTATGGCCGAAAATGAAAGTCCATTTGGAATATTTGAGCCACTACAGTTCCAACTGTTGCGTTGCCGGCGTTCAAGGAGTAACCTCCAAGCCGGGTGAATGGGGTATTCAAAAATGGAAAAAGGTCCTTTGGCCGAGCTGTTGGTCGAACGGTTCGAGAATATGCCGCCGCAGTTGCGGGTCGCCGCGCGTTTCGTGCTCGACCATCCCAAGGATGTCGCGCTGATGTCGATGCGCGAGCAGGCGCACCAGGCCGGCGTTTCGCACAGCACGATGATGCGGCTGGCGCGATGGCTTGGCCTAGATGGCTACGAGGACATGCGCAGCCTCTATGCGCGCGCGCTTCGTGAGACAATCGTTGGTGAGCCGGCGCGTCAGGGCAAGCAGGATGGCGATCCGGGATATTCGACGGTCGGGGTCGTTGCCGATACGCTCGCGGCGCAGATTGCAAGTCTCGGCGAATATGGCAGTGCCATGCAATTGATCGCCGCCGCCGGCTTGCTTGCGCGGTCCGCCAATCTGTTCGTCCTCGCGTCGCGCTCGGCCTATCCGGTGGCGAGCCATTGCGCTGACATCATGTCGTTTCTGGTCGATGGCGACCGCAAGGTTACGCTCGTCGGCGAGATGGGCGGCGCGGGTCTGGATGTCCTGCAGCATGCCGGAGGTGGCGACGTGCTTCTGGCTGTGGGCATGTCGCCTTATGAGCGCACGACCATCGAAGTGGCGCGCCAGTCGGTCCGCCAAGGTGTCGGCGTGGTGGCAATCACCGACAGCAGCGTGTCGCCGCTGGCCCGGATCGCGCGGGAAGCAATTATCGTCACGTCAAACTCGCAGTCGTTCTTCCGCAGCCTCGCGCCTGCCTTCGCCGCCGTCGAAATTCTGGCGGCGGTGACGGCTGCGCAGTCCGAGGTGAATGCCGCAGATCGAGTAAAGCAGTCGGAAGGGCAGCTTGCTGCTTTCGGCATTTATTGGAAGCCCCCCAGATAGCAATGGAACGGGTGCTGTCGGGGCGGGCGTGACGGCAGCCGGGCTGCCGGCAACAGTGATTTCCGGAGGTCGTCCAGATGGTTCGCCCGATAACGCTCACCAAGCCGCCCGTCCAGCCGCAAAAGGTCAACGCCAAGGCAAACACCGCTGAGATAGCGCGACTGGAGGCACAGGCGGCACAGTTGCGGGAGCAGATCAGGCTCGCCAACAGAATGGGCGAGCGTGATTGGGCGGCACAGGCACGCCAGCAACTGGCGCAGGTGAACACGCAACTCAGTTCCCTTCAACCGCCACCGGTTGCGGCTCCGGCGACGCCGGGCGTCAATGCCAGCACCGGCACCTCAGGCAATGGCGCGACGGTGGCGCCGGCTCTCTATGTGCAACCCGATCTTGCCGCACCCGCGGTGACGCCAGTGAAACTTGATGGGGGCGCGGCCGAAGAGAATCCCAGGGATGCGACTACCGCCCGCAACATTGTCAACGACGTCACCGGCGGCAAGAGCATCGACCAGATTGCGTCCGCCCGCGGCATGACGCGCGAACAGGTCATCGCCGCGCTCAGATCCGGCGGAATGACCGTGTCGACCACCGACCCGACGAGCGGCAACGGCGACGTGCAGACGACGAAGATCACGGATGCCGGCGGCCGCACCGTCACCCAATATTACGACTATCAGCACGACAGCTACTATACGAGCGTCCAGGCACAACCCAACGGCGCGGCAACCACCACGCCGGTCCGCGACGGGCTCGGGCGCAAAGAAACCAGCAGCTACAATCCCGATACCGGCGCCATCACGACGCGGTATGAAGACGATCTCGGCACCGGCACCGTCACCGAGCGGACGTCGCTGCCCAATGGTGCCTCGGTGGAAACGGTAACGCCGGGCGTCGGCCCGGCGCTTCCCGTAACCACCGTCACCGGTCCGGACGGTCGCAAGACTATTCTGAGGCCCTCCCAGGATCCTGGTGGCGCCAGCACCCAGAACATCAAGAACGGTCTCGCCGACGGAAAAAGCATCGAGCAGATCGCACGGGAAAATGGCCTCACCAGCGAGCAGGTAATCGCCGAATTGCAGGCCGCTGGCTATAAGGTGACCACCCAGCAACCGACCAGCGACAACGGCGACGTACAGTCTGTCGAGATCGTCGATCCGCACACCGGCGACAAGACTGTCTACTCGCACGACTATCAGCATGACCAACGCACCGTCGTGACCACCGCCGACGGCCAGGAAACGTCGCAGTCCGTCGATGGCAACGGCAGGACCCGCCACAGCGTCCGCAACACCGAGACTGGCGAGACCACCACCACGATCGTCGATCCGCGGACCGGAACTGAAACCAAGATCGTCACCGACAAGGACGGCCGGGTGACGACGACGACCACCGAGGAGATCAACGGCGGCGAACCTGTCGTATACGAGGTCAAGCCGGGCGACAGCCTGACCCTGATCGCGCGGCAATATGGCGTATCGCTGGATGATCTCAGACGGACGAATCCTGAGCTTTTCAGCTCCGCTCGCGACCCGAACGTCATCCACGTCGGTGAAAAGATCACCATCGAAAACGGTACGCGCACGACCGTGGAAGTCACCTTCAACGGCTACACGCTGACCACCGGGCCCGACGGCAGCATGACGCTGCACAACAACAGCACCGGCAGCGACCTGAAGATCGAGGTTGGCACGGCGCAGCAGGCGTTGGCCGAACTGCTGCTATCGATCAATCCGCAGAGCAGAGATCCCGAACAGGCCAAGGCCGACACGGTTCTCAAGACGATTCTGGAGGGCGTGCTCGGCGGGGCAAGTCCCGAGCTTGCCCAGGAAGCCGCAGACGCGCAGCAAGCAGTAAGGGACGCAATCGAGCAATATGGCGGCGGCAAGCCTGCGACGCCGAATCTCGACGGCAGCGCCACATCGGTCGGCCCGTTCGGCGAGCCGCCGTCGGCCACGGCTCCGTCAGGCGGCAAATGGGTGCCGCTGATGGTCGACGGGAGCTGGCAATGGTTCGATCCGGAAGTTGCGCGGGCGATCGCCGCCGAGAACGCTGTGATAGCGCGCCTCGGCGAAGCACAGGCAAAGCCTGGGCAGAGCGCAGCCCAACTCGACGTCTATGCCCTGGATCCCGAATATAGCGGAGCCATGACGAGTGCCGGGACGACACTTGACAGGGTCTTGGCGCCGTATGGGCTGCAATTGCAGGCCCCCGAGCCGAAAGGCACGCTTGCAGATGCGCAAGCGCGGCTGACCACCGCCAACAACATGCTTCAAAGTGCCAGCACTGCCCGGGCTGAGTACGAGGAGGGCGAGAGGAGCCTCCTTGACGCCATCGACAAGCAGGCGACGCTGCCGGTGCTCAGCGATCCGAGCAAGCCGTCCGTAGGGGCTCCCGGCGGGCCTACCGGTGAGGAAATCAACCTTCAGGGCAAAGCTGAGCACGCCGAAGCCGCACAGCTCTTTATCAACGCGGCGCTGCACACTGCGCGAGGCAACAAGGCCACGATCGACCAGATGGTCGGTGCAACAGAGCTGGAGCTTGCCGAGGCCAAGCCCGGAAGCCCCGAGCATACCGAAATCAATGGCAGGCTCGAGAACCTGAGAGCGATGCAGGAGGCGGCAGCCAGCCAGGTGACCCTGGCTGAGGCGTATGAGCAATTTGGAGTTGCGCAAAAAGATGCGGCCGACCTTGCCGTGCGGGTCGAGCCGATCAAGCAAGCCTTGATCGCGCAAGCGATGCAGAGAAATCCGCACCATTTTGATTGGGACGGCTACACGAACGGTGCAGGCGAGAACACCGGCAACCTGAAGTCGCAGGAAGTGATCGAGGAAAATGGACAGCTCTATCTCGTAAACACCTACGAGAATGATGTTTTCAGCGATGAGAACGGCAATGACACGCCAGTCCTGAAATATGCTCTGACATACGATCTCGACGACAAGAATATCAGGGACGATTTCCGCAACGATCCGCTCAACAGGCAGTGGCAGGAGTTAATGGCCTCGACGCAAAGCCCGACGTCGGCGCCGGTCTGCACGCCCTCCGGAACAGGTTCGCAATCGGCGCTGGCGGCCGCCAAATCCAACATCATCGGCGTGCAGGTCGAGCGGTTTGACGCACAGCTGCAAGATGCAAAAACCAGGCTCGTCGACGCGACGACGGCTCGCGACAATGCCATCGCCGAGCATGGCGGGGGAACGGTAGAAGCGCCCACCGGCACGCTCCAACCAGGCGAGACGCCGGTCAAGATCACTGTAAACGGTCGCGATCTTTGGGTCGCACCGGACGTTGCCGCTGCCTACGAGAAGGAAGGAGCGGGCGCAATCGGTGCCAGCGGCAAGTCGGTCCGGATCGAGATAGGTGGCCAGTGGCTTTGGGTGCACCCCGAAGTGGCGGCCGCGGAAATCGACAGGGGTTTGGCTGAAACCGAGAAGTCTCAATTGGAGACCTGGGAGGAGGATGTCCGCCCTGCGATGGTGGCGGCGCGCGACTGGTACAGCTTCTATGCAAGCAGCCCCAAGCTTCTGACATATGGCAACGAGGAGCATGAGGCGCGGCTCAAGAACACGTATTTTGAGGAGCACAGGGATCAGGCGCTCGCCGGCTACCAGGTTCAGCTCAACCGGTTGTACGAGAACGGGTTCACCGGCGAATACAAGCAATACAAGCCTGGCGAGCTCAGCGGCGCGGTTGCCCGCGCGCTCGGTCTCGATGCATCGAGCGAGGGGGTCGCAAAGGTTACCGGTGAAATCACTGACCGCGCCGGCGAAGACGCAGAGGTCAAGTTCGTTCCGATGTTCTCGCTTGATGGCGGGATGGAATCGTCGACAGCATTATTCGCGATCAGGAGCGATGGAAAAGACGTCGGCTATGTCGACAGCTCCGGCAAATACTACGGCAGTTTCGACGAATTCCAGCACGAGAACCGCATCTTCAGCGAGAAGGGCAAGCTGATCCTGGCCAGGGGCGGCGACATGAGACTCGGCGCCGACGGATTCTCACTCGACGAACTGGAGGTCGCCGACGCGCGCAAGGTGGATTTCTGGGACAAGGCCACCGACATCGGTCTTGGCATCGTGGCCGGCGCCGCCACCATCGTCTCGTTCGTTCCAGGCGGTCAATGGGCCATTCCCATCGCGATCACCTCCGGTGCCGCTCTTGGCGGCAAGACTCTGTACAAGGAAGGTGAGCACCTGCTTCAGGGCGGCGACTTCGATAGCCAGTCGGCCTGGAATATCGCGACCGGCGTGACTGCGTTCCTGCCGGTAGGCGCCGGTGCCCTGCGCACGTTCGGCCTGGCAAGGGCCGGCTTGTCCACGTCCGAGGCTTTCGCTGGCGGTTTCGGGATGGCGCGGATGAGCGACGCCAGCTGGGGC
>NZ_RZOT01000829.1:0-1510 GCF_003999085.1 Mesorhizobium sp. M4A.F.Ca.ET.090.04.2.1 | reverse complement strand
ATCCTATTCTGAGCGCAAGTGAAGCGACCACATCATGACCGCAGTCAACGATCGCGCCCGGTTTCTGATCATCGACGACCATCCGCTGTTCCGCGAGGCGCTGCACAGCGCCGTGCAGATGGCCTATCCGGACGTCGATACGGTCGAGGCGCGCTCGATCGCCGAGGCGCTCGACCTGCTGGCCGGCCCGAAGCCGTTCGACCTCGCGCTGCTCGACCTCAGCATGCCCGACGTTCACGGGTTCGACGGGCTGCTGCAGCTCAGGACCCGCCATCCGCGCCTGCCGGTGGTGATCGTCTCGGGCTATGAGGAGCCGCGCATCATTTCCGAGGCGCTGTCCTACGGCGCGGCCGGCTTCATCCCGAAATCGGCGCGTAAGAGCGATCTCGCCGCCGCCATCCGCTCGGTGATGGATGGCGCGATCTATGTGCCGGAGACCTATGAGATCCAGGCGCCCGACGCCGACAGCGTCGACCGCGCCGACATGGTGCAGCGCCTGGCGCGGCTGACGCCGCAGCAACTGAGGGTCCTCCAGATGCTGCGCCAGGGTATGCTCAACAAGCAGATCGCCTATGAGCTGCAGGTCGGCGAGACCACGGTGAAGGCGCATGTCTCCGAAATCCTGCGCAAGCTCAACGTCTACAGCCGTACGCAAGCGGTGATCGAGGTGTCGAAGCTCGACAATGCGGAGCTGTTTCGGGATCAGGCGGGGTTTTGAGGTTTGCAATCACCCTGCAGGTGATAACGCCGAGCGAGCACGAAAAAGTGCACTGTCACCGTAATTCATTTCCGACAGACCCACAGGCCCCTAAAACGATATCGACGAAACGACTGCTCTCACTTCATCCAGTTCTTCATTCATAATCTCGCTTTCTTCGCCAAGGCCGACATAGGTCACGAAAGCAAAATCGTTCCCATTCGACAAGTACCAAGCAGACAACGTTTCATCTGCTTTCCGATACAATACGCCAACACTCATTGTGCTTGCGAATTTCTCCTCCGAAATATGATTGGTTCTATGAGGTTGTTGTGGCAAAATTCGATCATGAACGATCTAAGAACATCGAAACCCGCGTTTGGTTTTTCCCCGCTCCGATATTTGGCGATAGAGAATTGAAGAGCGCCGACACCCGATGCCTTGGCTAAGGTAGGGGGCCACGCTCCAGGAACGTCGTCGGTTATGTCTTCCCATCCGGCAGCCAGGTCGAATGTGATGCCATGGAATTGTACTATCATTGCGATTTCTGGATCACTCCTGAGCTACTTGCTTAAGCTCGCGGCCATCGACAAAAAGTTGGACAATTCCTCCATCCGGGGGCCACAGGGACAGATATTTTCCGCTTTCCTCGATTTCGATGCGATTGGCAGAAGCGGATTCGGCGAAGAATCGGAATTCCACTTCTACTGTGGGATCGATCAGGTACTGGCGCGCCCAAGGCTCTACGACGATCCGGATCGCCCTATCTGTGTTGTTTCTGTAGACGATGGTTTGGTTGAGAGGCATCTGCCT
>NZ_RZOT01000828.1:0-1526 GCF_003999085.1 Mesorhizobium sp. M4A.F.Ca.ET.090.04.2.1 | reverse complement strand
GTTCAATGCCTTCGTCACCATACTGGTGACCATCGACCCGCCCGGGCTGGCGCCGCTTTTCCTCGCTGTGACGCGCGGCATGAACCGCGAGGAGCGCCAGCAAGTTTCGGTGCGGGCCTCGGTGATCGGCTTCCTGGTGATGGCGCTGTTCGCGGTTGCCGGCGCCTCGATCCTGTCGGTGTTCGGCATCACGCTGCCGGCCTTCCGCGTCGCCGGCGGTTTCCTGCTCTTCTTCATCGCCTTCGAAATGGTGTTCGAGCGCCGGCAGGACCGCAAGGAGAAGATCGGCGACGTCGCCATCACCAAGGACATGATCCACAATATCGCCGCCTTCCCGCTGGCGATCCCGCTGATCGCCGGCCCGGGCGCGATTTCGGCGACGGTGCTGCTGTCGGGACACTTCGACGGTTTCGCGGCGCAGGCGGCGCTGGTTGGCATCATCTTCGTCAGCCTCGCCATCACCTATCTGGTGTTCGTGCTGGCGGAGCGCATCGACCGCATCCTCGGCCAGACCGGCCGCTCGATCCTGACGCGGCTGCTCGGCGTCATCCTGGCGGCGCTCGCCGTACAGTTCGTTGCGGACGGCGTCAGGGCACTAATGGCTGCCTAAGCGGGACCCCTGCTGCCTTATTTCGCGGCGGTATCGACGACCTCGAAATCATGCGTGACCGTCGCCGTCTTGGCCATCATCGCGGTCGCCGAGCAGTACTTTTCGATCGAGAGGTCGATCGCGCGCTTCACCTTTTCATGCGAGAGCCCGCGGCCCTTGACGATGAAATGCATGTGGATGCGGGTGAAGACCCTGGGCTCCTTCTCTGCCCGGTCGGCGTCGAGCTCGACGACGCAATCCTCGATCGCCTCGCGGCCTTTTTCGAGGATGTGGACGACGTCGTAGGCCGAACAGCCGCCGGTGCCGATCAGCACGAGCTCCATCGGGCTCGGCCCCGGCGTTTTGCCCTCCGGGCCGGACGCTGTTCCGAGGACAACCTTGTGGCCGCTGCCGGACTCACCGACGAAGGTGCGTTCCTCGACCCATTTGACGCGTGCTTTCACGGCATTTTTCCTTGCGAGGCCTTGGCCAGCCTATTGACCGAACACGACCGTATGCATGATCCGGCCAGGCAGCAGCGTGAAGATGCCGGCGCCGATCAAGGCGAAGACATAGAGCTTGATCATGGCGCCGCGATGCGCGGCGACGCGATGGGTGTGCGCATACCACACCGCCAGCGGCGCGGTGACCAGCACCAGGATCGACAGCAGATGGATCGGACTGAACGGGCCGATCAGGCGGATCTGCTGGATCCAGAAACTCGAGACGGCGATGACAAGCATCAGCGCCGCCCAGGCATAGCCCATCACGCGGTGGCTCGGCGTGCCTTGCGGAAGCGCCAGCTGCGCGCCGCCAATCGCCAGGGCGGCAAGGGCCGCGAATGCATGCCACGGAATGGGAGGGGGCGCGGATAGCAATGGTCCGAGCGACATCTCCCCTCCTCAATGCCGGTTACGTGGGGCGCTCAGAACGGGAT
>NZ_RZOT01000827.1:0-1529 GCF_003999085.1 Mesorhizobium sp. M4A.F.Ca.ET.090.04.2.1 | reverse complement strand
ACATGGGCCAGGGCACCTACACGATCCTGGCGCAGACGGCGGCCGAGACGCTCGGCGTGCCGGTCGAGCATGTGTCGGTGAAGCTGGGGGATTCCCACTTCGCCCGCGCCGGCGTCGCCGGCGGCTCGCGCCTTGCCGGCGTCATGACGGGCGCGGTCTACAAGGCGGCGAGCCAGGCGCTGGACGAGCTGATCGGGCTGGCGATCGCCGATCCGGGCTCGCCCTTCCATGCGCTGCAGGCGAACACACTGGTGGTCAAGGACGGTCGCATCGCCTCGCCGCGCGGCGACGGTCCCGAGATCCCGATCGCCGAGCTTCTGTCCGCCGTCGGTCGTGAACGGATCGAGGCCAAGGGCGATACCATGCCGGCGAACGCGACGGCTGAGGAGCGCTACCGGAACTACACCACCATCGCCGTGTCGATCCCGCACACCGAGGGCGACTATTCACGCCACTCCTGGTGCGCGCATTTCGTCGAGGTCAGGGTCGACGAGGATTTCGGCACGGTGCGGGTGTCGCGTGTCGTGTCGGCGCTGGATTCCGGCCGGCTCTACAATCCAAAGCTGGCGGAAAGCCAGTGGAAGGGCGGCATCATCATGGGCATCGGCCAGGCGCTGCTGGAGGAAGGCATGGTCGACCGCCGCCATGGCCGCATCGTCAACGGCAACCTCGCCGACTACATGATCCCGACCAACGCCGACATCCCGGACATCGAGACGATCTCTGTCGGCATCCCCGACCCGCATTCGTCAGTGCTCGGCGGCAAGGGCGTCGGCGAGCTCGGCATCGTCGGCGTCGCCCCGGCGATTGCGAACGCGGTGTTCCATGCGACGGGCAAGAGGATCAGGGATCTGCCGATCACGCTGGAGAAGTTGATTTAGGGAGGGTTCCGCTGGCGGAGAGCGTAATCTCTCCTTGCGGGGAAATGTCCGTCACCATAGCTTTTCGCCGATCTTCAGCGTCAGCCTTTCCTTACCACTCCAACCCAAACACCAGCTTGCCGAAATGCAGGCCGCCGGCGGCCATGTGGGTGTAGGCTTCGGCCGCTTCGTTCTGTGAAAACACCTTGTCGACGACCGGCTCGATGCCAGCGGCGGCAATGGCGCGGGTGGCGTCCTTGAGGTCTGACACCGATCCGGTGTTGTTGCCGATCACCTTGAGCGCCTTGACGATGATCGGCAGCAGATTGACCGTTGCCTCGGCGCCGGTAACGAAGCCGATGGTGAACAGCGTGCCGCCCGGCGCGGTGGCGTTGACCGCGCGGGCGAAGGTGGCGGCGCCGCCGGTCTCGACGACGAGGTCGGCGCCGAGGCCGTCGGTCAGCTCCAGGACCTTGCTGTCCCAGTCAGGCGTCGCGCGGTAGTTGATTAGGTGATCGGCGCCGAATGCCTTCGCCCGCTCCAGCTTCTCGTCCAAAGACGAGGTGATGATGACAGTGGCGCCGGCCGCCTTGGCAAGCTGAAGAGTGAAGATCGAGACGCCGCCGGTGCCGAGCAGGACGACGACCGAGCCCGGCCCGACATCGGCGG
>NZ_RZOT01000826.1:0-1541 GCF_003999085.1 Mesorhizobium sp. M4A.F.Ca.ET.090.04.2.1 | reverse complement strand
CATTTACCCGTACGTATACCCCTGAACCTCGGTTTTCAAAAACATCGATGTTTTTCACAACCTTAGCTGATTGATCCAGCGAATTACAAAACCGCTGCTCTACCAGCTGAGCTACAAGGGCATGGCGCTCCGGTAGCATATTCCATGCGCCAGTAAAGACAAAACTCCGTTCGCGACAGCTGATTGACCCGGCGAGGGCGGCCCCGCGCCATCCTGAAAACGGCAGGGCGGCTTCCTATATCAGGGCGAGATGCAATTACCTGGTTGAGGGTTTTCGCATGATCCGGCTCGTCATCATCTTCCCGCTTGTCGTGGTGGCCTGGCTTCTCGTGGTCAAGCTCGTCAGCGATTTGAAGAAAGCCAGCATCGACTGGACCGGCGTCACCACCATCATCGGCTTCATCGCGCTCGCCTTCTGGCTGCGCCATATCACCGGCATGGGATGAACCAGTGAGTAGGCAGTAGGGAATAGTGAGTAGGGAATGGCAGGTGGCCGCGTAGGCGACACTACTTCCTACTGACTATTTCCCACTTACTCAAAAAAGTTTCGAACCTTTTTCGCGGGCGCGACGACTGATGATCAAGAGGCGGATGGATCGCCTCTCCCACGCAACAGGAGATCATCATGTTCAAGCGCACCATTGTTTCCGGCCTCATCGCCACCTCCGTCGCCGCCGCCACGCTGGCCGGCACCGTTCAGCCCTCGGCCGCCCATGGCCATCACCACCACCGCGAGATCGGCATCGGCATTGCCGCCGGCGTCGGCGGGTTCGTACTCGGCAGCCTGCTCGCTCAGCAGCAGCAGCCGCAGCCTGTCTATGTCGACGAATATGGCGGCGGTTCCTCGCACGTCCGCCGCTGCCTCGCCCGCTACGCCAGCTACGACCCATACTCCGACACCTATGCCGGCTACGACGGCTATCGTCATTACTGCCAGCTCTGAGAGGAGGTGAACCGCCTCAGGCAACCGGAAGAAGGGGCTTCTCGGTGGCCCCTTCTTCTGCCGTCAGGGGGCTGGCCCTGCTGCGTTGACAGACTTTCAAGCGGAAACGGCTCCGCCGTCGGCGGTGTACAGCGATTTTCCGAGCGTCTAATCTCTCCCCAACGGCCAAACCGAGGAGGGACGCTTGGACGAACAGGACCCGAAGCAAGACTTGATCGAGCCCGTCTTTCGCAACGGCACGGTCACCACCGTCGGCATCCTGCTGGCGTTTTCGCTGGGCTTCATCACCCATTGGGCCGCCAATCCGATCCCTTGGCAAACGTACCATCTACTCGCCGTCGTGCCGATCCTGATCGGCATCGCGATGCAGATGCGGGCGCTGTCCTTGCTGCTCGACGTAAGTTCGCTGCAAAAGCCCATCTACGAGCGGGCGAACCGCATCTTCATCGCGGGCCTCATCTTCACCGCAAGCGGCGTCGGGCTGGCGATCCTGCTCGACTTCTTCGAGATTGCGGGCAAGAGCGCGCTGCCGAACGGCTAGCTACTGGCAGATGTCGCACCATTCGGCGCCGACCAGGCTCACCATGCGGTCGACGCC
>NZ_RZOT01000825.1:0-1550 GCF_003999085.1 Mesorhizobium sp. M4A.F.Ca.ET.090.04.2.1 | reverse complement strand
GCCGAGACCCGCGTCAGCCAGGCGATGTTCGAGGGCCATCAGAAGAACCAGCCGGCGAGGGAAATCCCCGAGATCGAGGTCGACGCCCGCTTCACCTTTTCCGGCAACGAGGTGCTGCGCGGCAAGGATTTCGCCCAGATGGACGCCGCTGAACTGGCCGAGGCCAAGCACGCGATCGCCGCCTTGCGGCTGCCCTTCGACATGGTCCGCACGCGCCGCTTCAGGGCGGACGCGCAAGGCAGGCGCATCGATCCGCGTGCCATGATGCGGTCGGCCGCGCGCACCGGCGGCACGCTGATCCTGCCGAAATTCCGCTCTGCCCGCGAGGTGCATCCGCCGCTGGTGGTGCTTGCCGACATTTCCGGCTCGATGAGCCAGTACACGCGCATCTTCTTGCATTTCCTGCACGCGCTGACGGAAAAGCGCCGCCGCGTGCATGCCTTCGTCTTCGGCACGCGCCTGACCAATTTGACGCGGCAGATGCGCCATCGCGATCCCGATGCCGCGCTCGCCGAGTGCTCGGCGACTGTGAAGGACTGGTCCGGCGGCACCCGTATCGGCGACACGCTGGCCGAGTTCAACCGCCTGTGGTCGCGGCGCGTGCTGGGGCAGGGGGCTGTGGTGCTGCTGATCACCGACGGGTTGGAGCGCGACGAGATCGCCGGCCTTTCGGAAGAAATGGAGCGGCTGCACAAATCCTGCCGTCGGTTGATCTGGCTGAACCCTCTGCTGCGCTTCGACGGTTTCGAGGCGCGCGCGCGTGGCGTCAAGGCGATGCTGGCGCATGTCGACGAGTTCCGCCCGGTGCACAATCTCGAGGCGTTGGCCGATCTCTGCGCCTCGCTCGACCAGCGGCCGGCCGCTTCCGTCGATCCGCGTCGATGGCTGCCGGCTGGCGACAGGCACGCCGCATAGCCATATGTCTATCCATCGGAAGAACAGGCTCCCAGATAAATTGCGACCACCATACAGGAGACCCGATGAATGACGCTCCAATGCATCAACCCAAAGGACCTGCCAGTTCCGCAGACGTACAGCCAGGTTGTCGTTGCGACAGGCAGCAAGTTGGTTTTCATCTCGGGCCAGGAGCCAGAAGACTTGGATGGCAAGCTGGTTGGCCGTGGTGATCTTGCGACTCAGGCGCGCCAGGTGTTTGCCAATCTCGGCCGCGCACTCGCCGCCGCCGGTGCGGCGCCTGCGCAGGTCGCCAGGATCACGATCTATGTCGTCAACTACAATCGCGATGAATGCTTGCCGATCATCGAAAAGGCTCGGGTAGAGCTGTTCGGAGATCACAAACCAGCCGACGTGGTGCTTGGCGTGGCGAGCCTGTCCCCCGACTATCTGATCGAAGTTGACGCGGTCGCGGTGATTGATTGAGCATAGATTTGCGCGAACTGCCCAGATCATAAACAGACTCCAAGAGAAGCAGTCATGGAAAACAGCATCTATCTCGATGAGGCCCGCGATCCCCTGATCATCGCGGAAGGCTGGATGAAGGATGGCAAGGATGTCGCCATCGCGACCGTGGTCGAGACCTGGGGTTCGGC
>NZ_RZOT01000824.1:0-1552 GCF_003999085.1 Mesorhizobium sp. M4A.F.Ca.ET.090.04.2.1 | reverse complement strand
GCGCGCTGTTGCGCGCCGCGACGCTGCGGCTCGGCGCCTTGAGCTGCGCCGACAGCATCGCGTGCGCCAGCTGGACGAGCGCCAGCCCCAGCGTCACCAGCAGAGTCATCTGCCAGGACAGAAGCAGCAGGAAAGCAAGCAGGATGACCGCCGCCGAGGCGCTGACGATCGAACCGAGCAGGGCCTGGATGGCGTCGGACGCGCGCCACGATTCGTTGGAGATGATGTTGAGCAGCCGGCCGGGGCTCTGCCGCAGGAAGAAGGGATAGCCGATCCGCAGGAGCCGTTCCGACAGCGCGCTGCGGATCGCGAAGCTCGCCTTGCCGTAGATATGGGCGGTCAGCACCGTGTTGGCGAAGCCGAGCAGGTTCTTGAGCAGGATCGAGCCGAGGATCGCCGCCGAAATGGCGACCAGCCGCTCGCGCTCGCCGAGCCCGGCGCCGACCTTCTGCAGCAGCGCCGAGAAGCCGCCCATGCCGGAAGCGTCGCCATGGCCCATGATGATGCCGAGCAGCGGGATGATCAGGCCGATGCCGAGGCCTTCGAGCGCCGCGGCGGCAAGCCCAAGCAACACCACGACCGGCAAGAGGCGCATCAGCCTGCCGCCCAGCGCGCCGCGCAGCATCGAGAGCGCCGGTGGCAGCGGCCGGATCATCGCGCCCTGGCCTCGGCTTCGCCCGCTTCGGCGCGGCCCGTTGGCTCCGGCACCGGCCGCCTTGCGATGACAAGCAGTGCGAACTTCGCCGCGCCGGCCAGGTTCATGGCGACGACGGGCCAATGCGACAGCCTGAGCTCAGGATCGAACTTGGGCCCGCCGGCAAGCTCGCGCAGAGCCGCGCGCGCCGCCCAGTAGAAATGGCGCAGCAGCCAGGGCGCGCGGCGGACATGCTTCAGGCAGAGCGCGCCATTGCCGAAATGATAGTCGCGGTGCAGCCGGTCGATTGCCTCGCGGTCACGGCGTCCGTGATGGTGGAAGATTGTCATGTCGGGCACATATTCGACCGGCATGCCGATGAGCATCGCCCGCACCAGATAGTCGGTGTCTTCCGCCGAGCGCAGCGCGCCGCCGGCGCCGAAGCGCTCGTCGAAGGGGCCGATGCGCGCGGCGACGTCGCGGTGCATGGTCATGTTGCAGCCAAGCACGAAGCCGCCCGGATGGACGGCCGGCGTCAGCCGCTGGCGCTGTTCGCAGCGCTTGATGGTGAAGGGCAGGTCGCGCGCGTCGCCAAGCTCGACCCGGCCGCCCCGGATCAGCCATTTCTCGCCGCTCGCATAATGCCGCTGCAGGTCGCGCAGATAGGTCCGGTCGAGCTTGCAGTCGTCGTCGACGAAGACCAGCACGCGGCCACGCGCCCGCGCCAACCCGGCATTGCGCGCCGCCGCCAGTCCGGGGCGCGACTCGAGAATCGCGGTGATCGGGATGGTCGAAGCCTCGGCGATTGCCGCCAGGCGCTCTGGCGTGCCGTCGCGCGAGCCGTTGTCGACCACCACCAGCTCGGCCGGGAAGGCCGCATGCGCCCGGCAGGCTGCCTGGATGGAGGCGATGCAGGCT
>NZ_RZOT01000823.1:0-1560 GCF_003999085.1 Mesorhizobium sp. M4A.F.Ca.ET.090.04.2.1 | reverse complement strand
ATCCGCACGCTCGAGGAGAGCGAGGACAGACAGCGCTTTGCCGCCGACGTCTATGCCGATGAGAACAGCCGGCTGATCGCCATGCTCACAAGGCACCTGGCCGACGAAGAGGATTTGATCATCCCGCTGATCCTCGACCGTGGCGACCGCGCCCTCGACACCGACATCGACATCGACTGAGCTTTACCTGGCTTCGCCCTGACCGTCCCCTGCGTCCCTGGCGCGTTCCTTCCTGGCGACGGAGTGGGCGAGGAACCAGGCGAGGCTGGCGACGACAAGCCCGATTGCCAGCGCGATCAGCAGCCGTTCGTGGCGCGCCAGCGCCTGGCCGACGACGCGCTCGGCGCCCAGTCCGAAAACGTAGCCGACCGTGCAGAACAACGCCGCCCAGACCAGCGACGAGATGGCGTTGAGGACGACGAAGCGCATCACTGTGATGTTGGCGAAGCCGGCTGCGACGCCGCCGACCAGGCGCATGCCGTAGATGTAGCGGTTCGAAAGCACGAAGATGTTGGGATGGGAGGAGACCAAACGGAAGGCATGGCTGAAGCCTGGCCGCGCCTTCAGCTTGAGCACATAGGGATGATCGGCGAAGTTGCGGCCGAGGATGAAGAAGAAGGTGTCGCCGGCGAAGGCGCCGATGGCTGCCGCCAGGAAAGCCTGCCAGGCCATGAAGACATGCTGATGCGCAAAGAAGCCGGCGAGTATGGCGGCGCTTTCGCCTTCGGCGACGCAGCCCAGGAAAACGGCGAACAGACCGTACTGCTCGATGAGATGGTGGATGGCCTCGGTCATCAGGGACTTTGCCGCGCCGACAGCTTTTCATCGATGCGCCTGACCTGCTCGGCCAGCCGCAGGATCTCGTCGCGCATGCCGATGATCTCGCTGTGGCGCAGTTCGTCCAGCTTCTCATGCAGCGCCATGATCTCGATCTCGGCCTTGAGGTTGACCTCATAGTCGTGGGCGGCGTCGATACGGTCGCGCTCGGTCTGGCGGTTCTGCGACATCATGATCACCGGCGCCTGCAGTGCTGCGATCATCGAAAGCACCAGGTTGAGGAAAATAAAGGGATAGGGGTCGAAGGCGTCGCGAGACAGCAGCCAGACATTGCCGAAGGTCCACAAGACCAGGAAGGCGATGAAGGTCAGGATGAACGACCATGAGCCGCCGATGCGGGCGATAGTGTCGGCGACCCGGTCGCCGAACGTCTGGTGAAAGGCGACGGCCTTGTTGGTGTCCTTCGAGATGGTGGTGCGATCAAGCGCGCTTTGCAGCACCCGGCTTTCGAGCTTGCTCAATGCATCCGGCCTTTGCCTCAGCCAGCGGTTCGCCAGATCCTCGACTGTCTTGTTCATGTGTCGCCTCCGTCACCGTCCGCGATAAGAGGTAGAGGCTGCCGGTTCGAACGGGAAGTGGTAGATTGACGCGACTTGCGAGGAACCAAATGGCTGACTTTCAAAGAATCCGCGCCCGTGCGGCAAAGCGCAAGGGCGGCGAAGCGGCGCTGGCGTCGCTGCTCGGGCCGCTGCCGGACAATAAGGCCGTGGCTAAGGTCACGGA
>NZ_RZOT01000822.1:0-1563 GCF_003999085.1 Mesorhizobium sp. M4A.F.Ca.ET.090.04.2.1 | reverse complement strand
CCCCCCCTTCTACATCGATCCCGACTGGGCCCGCCGGCGCCGCGACCTGCCCTCGTCGGCGCCGCTGTTCGCGCAGGCCGCGATCACGCTGGAGCCGTGGCTGCACCAGGCGGCGGCGCACCTGCTCGATCATCTCAGCGACAATGAGAGCATCGACGACATCGCCAATTACGAGATCGAGCGCTTCATCGACAGCGTGCTCGACGCCGCCGACGCCTCGGCGCCGCATGTGGCGCGTGGCCGCGTCAACACCATGCAGGATTTCCGCGTCCGCAAGGCGATCCAGCTGATGAAGGCCAATGTCTGCGAACGCATCTCCTTCGACGACGTGGCCCGCAGCGTCGGCCTGTCGAGGCCGCATTTCTTCGCCTTGTTCAAGGAACAGACCAATCTGACGCCGAACGTCTACTGGAACACGCTGCGCATGGAGGAAGCCGTGCGCCAGCTGCAATGGTCGCAGGAACCGCTGATCTCGGTCGCTTGCAATCTCGGCTTCACCACCCAGGGCAATTTTTCGCGCTTCTTCCGCGACCATGTCGGCGTGCCGCCGACGCTCTATCGCGAGGCGGCGCGGGCGATGGCTTGAGCGGCCCTGGCTGTTTCGGTCTATTTTCAGACTGATTGATAGGCACTCAAGACGCATTGATAAGCGCCGGCTGCCTGTGCGCCCTACCCTTCCCGCCATACGCATCCGCAAGGGAACGGCTCCATGGCGAAAATCACCATCTCCAGCGTCATCGACGCGCCGGTCGAACAGGTCTGGGCGCGGATACGCGACTTCAACGGCCTGCCGGGCTGGCACCCGCGCATGGTCGAAAGCCATATCGAGGACGGCAAGGACGCAAGCACGGTTGGCTGCGTGCGCAACTTCCAGCTCGTCAGCGGCGCCCGCCTGCGCGAAAAGCTGCTCGACTTCTCCGACGAGAAGTTTCTGGTCAGCTACTCCATCCTCGAGACCCCGCAGCCGATCACCAATCACAAGGCGACGCTGCAGTTGCGACGTGTCACCGACGGCGACCGCACCTTTGCCGAATGGAGCGCGAGCTTCGACGCCGCTCCCGAGGAAGCCGACAAGCTCGCCGAAGGCATGGGCGCCAATGTCTTCCAGGGCGGCTTCAACGCGCTGAAGAGCCATTTCGCCGGCCAAAGCTGAGCCAAGGAGCGTGCCATGGCGCTTGCCCTCCAGACATTCCCGACGGTGAAGGACGCGAACGCTGCACTGCAGGCCGCCGGCACGCGCTATCTCGGCGGCGGCACGCTGGTCGTGCGCGCCGCCAATGAAGGCGATGTCTCTGTCTCCAGCCTCGTCCGCGCCACCGAACCGTCACTGTCGGCGATCGCTGTTTCCGGCGGCAAGGTTCGCCTTGGCGCCTCCGTCACCATGGCTGCGATTGCCCGCCATCCGGAACTCGCCTGGCTTGCGCCCACCGTGCGCGCCGTCGGCGGCCCGGCGATCCGCAACATGGCAAGCGTCGGCGGCAATCTCTTCGCGCCTGCGCCCTACGGCGACTTCGCCGTCGCGCTGCTTGCGCTGGACGCGAACGTCGCCACCGAGGATAGCGA
>NZ_RZOT01000821.1:0-1570 GCF_003999085.1 Mesorhizobium sp. M4A.F.Ca.ET.090.04.2.1 | reverse complement strand
GATGTCGGTGCTCTACGGCGCCCCCCTCTGGCCTGCCGGCCATCTCCCCCACTTGGGGGGAGACTGGCAGCTCCGGCGCCCCGCTCATCTTTTCAATGTTGGTGATTGGCGAAATCGCCGGCGACGTCTGATCTCCCCCCTCGTGGGGAAGATGGCCGGCAGGCCAGAGGGGGGCGCGAAGGAACGCACACCTAACCAGGGGACCGCACCATAATGGGGTCCCTCTTCCTGCGCGATATCCGCCTCTCGATCCGTGCCGGCGGCGGCGCGCTCACCGGGGTCATCTTCTTCCTCGCCGTCATCGCCACCATCCCGTTCGGCGTCGGGCCGGACCTCAACCTGCTTGCCCGTATCGGCCCGGCGATCCTGTGGATCGCGGCCTTGCTCGCCTGCCTGCTTGGCCTCGACCGGCTGTTCCAGGCCGACCGCGAGGACGGCTCGCTCGATCTTCTGGTGCTCGGCCACGACCGCCACATGCTGGCGCTGACGGTGCTGGTGAAATGCCTGGCGCACTGGGCGGGCAGCGTGCTGCCGCTGGTGGTCGCCGCACCGCTGCTTGGGCTGTTCATGAACATGGAGCCGGCCGGCATCGGCGCCACCGCGCTGACGCTTCTCGTCGGCACGCCGGCCATCACCTTGATCGGGGCGGCCGGCGCCGCGGTCGCGGTGGCACTGCCGCGCGGCGGGCTGCTGATCTCGGTGCTGGTGCTGCCGCTCACCATTCCGGTGCTGATCTTCGGCGTCTCGGCAAGCTATGGCGCGGTGGCCGACCCAGCGCCGTTCCTGCAGCCCTTCCTCATTCTTGCCGCGCTGACGCTGTTTCTTGCCGTGCTCGGGCCGGCGGCGGCGGCGCTGGCGCTGCGCCATGGGACGGACTGAGCGATACGGGCTGCGGCGCGGCGGCCAATTGCGAAGCCGGAACGGCGAGGCTAAGGGAAGGCATGAACAAGCAGGGCAAAATGGCCGGGCCGGAATGCCGCATCCGCGCGGAGCGGCGGGCATGAGTGCGCATGCGCTCTATGTCACGGCTGCCTATGCCATTACGGCGCTGGTGCTGGCGGGGCTGGTCGCATGGATCCTGATCGACCAGCGCGGGCGCAAGCGCGATCTCGCCGAGCTCGAAGCCGCCGGCGTGCGGCGGCGCTCCGACAAGAGCGAGGCCCTCAAGGACAAGGGCGCGAAATCATGACTGAGAGCACGGAAACCGGAACGCCGGCGCCGCGCGCGCGTCGCCTGTTCGTCCTGCTGCCGCTGCTGATCTTCCTGGGGCTGGCCGGGCTGTTCCTGTCGCAGCTCCTGTCCGGCCGCGACGTGTCGGAAGTGCCGTCGGCGCTGATCGGCCTGCCGGCGCCGCAGACCAATCTGCCACCGCTGCAAGGCAGCACGCTGCCGGGGCTCGATTCGAAGTCGTTCGCCGGCAAGGTCACGCTGGTCAATGTCTTCGCCTCATGGTGCGCGCCGTGTCGCGACGAGCATCCGGTGCTGCTCGCTTTGTCGAAGGACAAGCGTTTTGTGCTGGCGGCGCTGAACTACAAGGATGAGCCGGAGAACGCCCGGCGCTTCCTTGGCG
>NZ_RZOT01000820.1:0-1576 GCF_003999085.1 Mesorhizobium sp. M4A.F.Ca.ET.090.04.2.1 | reverse complement strand
GGCTGGGTGTGCCGATCTACGAGAAGACGACGGTGACCGCCACCGCCAAGGGCTGCGTGACGACCAACCGCGGCACGGTGCGGGCAGAAACCATCATCCGCGCCACCGAGGGTTTTACGGCTGGCATTCCCGGCGAGGAACGGACCTGGCTGGCCCTCAACAGCGCGCAGATCGTGACCGAGCCGCTGTCGCCTGAACTGTGGCGCGCGATCGGCTGGGAAGGGCATGAGCTGCTCGGCAGCGCCGCCCATGCCTATTGCTATGCCCAGCGCACGCGCGAGGGGCGCATCACCATGGGCGGGCGCGGCGTGCCCTATCGCTACGGCTCGCGCACCGACGTCAACGGCCAGACGCAGCAGGCGACGATCGACCAGCTGCATCAGATCCTGACGACGCTGCTGCCGCAGACGGCGGGCTGCCGCATCGAGCATGCCTGGTGCGGCGTGCTCGGCGTGCCGCGCGACTGGTGCACGACGGTTGGCCTCGACCCGACGACCCGCATCGGCTGGGCCGGCGGCTATGTCGGGCTCGGCGTCTCTAGCTCCAACCTGTCGGGGCGCACGCTCGCCGACCTGATCCTTGGCCAGGACACGGAGCTTACGCGCCTGCCTTGGGTCAACCGCAAGGTGCGGCGCTGGGAGCCGGAGCCCTTCCGCTGGCTCGGCGTGCACTCGATGTACCAGCTCTACCATCTCGCCGATCGCCGTGAGGCCGCCGGGCTTTCGCACACCTCGAAGCTTGCCGCCCTCGCCGACGCCATCACCGGCCACTAGAGCGTTTCGCAATTGCGGACAGGAAACAGCTGCTTGCTTTTCCTGGAATCGCTTTGACCCATGGAGCCCAACTTGATCGACCTTTCGACCTTCCACGACCTCGCCACGGCCCTTATCGGGGCGTTCTCACCCAAGCCGACCTCCATTGAGGGAGGTCAGGTCGAGGCGGTGCGCTCGCTCTTCCGGTCGCCTGACGGGACCATCGATATCGGCATCTGGGAGTGCACGCCCGGCCGCTTCACCGCCGATCGTTCCGGCTCGTCGGAGATCTGCCATATCATTTCCGGCCGCGCTGAAGTGAGCCGTGCCGACGGCAAAATGCGCGAACTCGGACCGGGAGACCTGCTCGTCCTGCCGCAAGGGTGGAAGGGCGAATGGCTGATCCACGAGACGACACGCAAGCTCTACATGATCCAGAGCGCCGGCTGAATGGCGAGGTCGATCTTCCGAGCCGAAAGACGCAGGTTAGTGATCGATCGGCCCCTTGGGTGAGACAAGGGTCGTGCCGGCAGTAGTCGGGCGCTCGATCATGCGGCGTACGCGCGGCGGCTCCTCGCCGCTGTGAAGCGCGCGGATGCGCTCGCCGACCACGGCGTCGGCATGGGTGGCACGCCTGTTGTGACGGATGTACTCGACCCAGGTCGGCGTGTGGTAGTGCTCGATCCAGATGCCTGGATTTTCAAGATCGCGGGCAAGCGTCCAGTTGCGGGCGCCGTCGCGGCGGCGGATGCGCCCGCGTTCGGCCATGGTGGCGAGGAATTCCGGCTCGTCCTCCGCGCGGATGACGTATTCGATCATAATGG
>NZ_RZOT01000081.1:0-14153 GCF_003999085.1 Mesorhizobium sp. M4A.F.Ca.ET.090.04.2.1 | reverse complement strand
CCCTGAACCTGCATGATTTCAGCTTCCTTATCGGAAAGCAGATGGTCGATGGTGCTGATCATCTCGTCGGTCAGTTTCTGCACCTGATCCGAACGCTTGCGGTGATCGTCCTCGCCGATGAGGCCGTCCTTTTCGGCCTTCTTGAGGAAATCCATGCCGTCGCGCCGGACATGGCGGACAGCGACGCGGGCGTTCTCGGCATAGCCGTGCGAGATCTTGACCAGTTCCTTGCGGCGCTGCTCGTTGAGTTCGGGCAGCGGGATCCTCAGATTGGTGCCGTCGACGATGGGGTTGAAGCCGAGGTTGGATTCGCGGATGGCGCGGTCGACGGCGCCGACCATCGCCTTGTCCCAGACCGACACCGAAAGCATGCGCGGCTCCGGCACGGACACGTTCGCCACCTGGTTGATCGGCATCGTCGTGCCGTAGGCCTGGACCTGAATTGCGTCGAGCAGGTTGCTGGACGCGCGGCCGGTGCGCAGCGAAGCCAGGTCATGCCGGAACGCGGCGATCGCCCCGTCCATGCGCCGCTTGAGGTCGTCGAACTCACCACTCATCATTGTCTCCTCGACCCGTTTGCCGGGTTCACTGTTTCAGGGCAACAGCCCCGTGCTCGAGCCTTGTTCCGATACCGCCTGCCGCTTCATAGCGGGCTTCCGGATCGGCATCGGCTCCGGATCAATCGTCCGCAACGACCGTACACCGGCCGCCGCCCCTCAGAATCTCGCCAAAACCACCCTTTTCGTGGATCGAATAGACGATTATCGGAATGTTGTTTTCGCGCGCAAGTGCAATCGCTGCCGTATCCATGATCGAAAGCCCGCGTTTGATCACTTCCGCATGGCTTATGCGTTCGAAGCGGGTCGCGTTCGGGTCTTTCTTGGGATCGGCGGAATAGACGCCGTCGACCTGGGTGCCCTTGAACAGCGCATCGGCGCCAATCTCGGCGGCGCGGAGCGCTGCTGCCGAATCGGTGGTGAAGAACGGATTGCCGGTACCGCCGGCGAAGATGACCACCTTGCCCTGGTTCATGTAGGCGGTGGCCTGGCGCTGGGAGAAGCTCTCGCAAAGCTCCGGCATGGCGATCGCCGACAGCACTACGGCATCGACGCCGATCTTGTTCAGCGAGGTGCGCAGCGCCAGCGAGTTGATGACGGTGGCAAGCATGCCCATGTGATCGCCGGTGACGCGGTCGCCGCCCTTGGACGCAACCGCCACGCCTCGGAAAATGTTGCCGCCGCCGATGACGACGCCGACCTCGATGCCCATCGCGCGGGCCTCGGCAATGTCGGCCGCGATGCGGTCAACGACCGAGACATCGATGCCGAAATGCTGCTCCCCCATCAACGCTTCGCCCGACGCTTTCAGCAAGACACGTCGGTAGAGGGGCTTCGCCGTCATCTGATCCTCGTCATTGTGCGTGTGAAGCGCCTGGGGTGGCCGCCCTCGCGCAGGCGCCGCGCCCAAAAACACCGGCGCGATGCGAGTTCCGATACACGAAGGGCGCCGCGATGTCACGCGGCGCCCCTGCGCAATGCCCGCCTCTCCGGCTTGCGCCAATCAGTCGCTGGCAACGCTGACGGCTTCGCCCTCGATGAGCACCGGCTGCGCATAGCCGGCCGGCTTGTCGCCAGTCGTGGCGCCGCCGGTGACCCGGCCCTGGATCTCGAAGCCGAAATAGGAATGGGGGAATGGCGCCGGGGATCTGCTGACTACCTCCAGTCTTTCGCGAAGCGCGGCTGGAATTGAAAAATCCAGCGCCCCGATATTGTCCTGTAGTTGGGCAAGCTTGGTCGCGCCGAGAATGACCGTGGCGACGCCCGGCTGCGTCGCCACCCAGTTGAGCGCGACCTGGGGCATGCTGCGGCCGAGTTCGGCGGCAACCTTTTCGAGCTCCGCCACGATCTTCCAGTTGCGCTCGGTGAATTTCTGGAACCCCGGATGGGTGGTGTTGCGGAACCCATCGAGCCGGCCGGCATTTCCGGCCTGCGCCGGCCGATACTTGCCGCTGAGCAAGCCGCTGGCCAGCGGGCTCCAGACCATGATGCCCGCCCCGTGACGCGTGCCGAAGGGGACGAACTCATGCTCGATCGAACGTTCGGCGAGCGAATATTCGAGCTGCAAGGCCGAAACTGGCTCGTAGCCGCGCAATTCGGCAATCGCCTGGGCGCGGCCGGCATACCAGGCCGGCACGTCCGACAGACCGATATGGCGCACCTTGCCCGCGCGCACCAGGTCGTCCAGCGTGCGCATGACCTCTTCGGCCGGCGTCAGCCTGTCCCAGACGTGAAGCAGGTAGAGGTCGATATAGTCCGTGCCGAGCCGCCTGAGCGAGGCCTCCACCGCGCGCATGATGTTCTTGCGGCCATTGCCGCCGCTGTTCGGATTGCCGGGCTCGGTGTTCATGGTGAACTTGGTGGCGATCACTGCCTTGTCGCGCAGCCCGCGCTCGGCGACGAATTCGCCGAGCCAGGTCTCGCTCGTGCCATTGGTGTAGAGGTCGGCGGTATCGAAGAAATTGCCGCCTGCCTCGACATAGGCGTCGAACATCGAGCGGGCGGTTTCCCGGTCGGCTCCCCAGCCCCATTCCGTGCCGAAGGTCATCGTGCCGAGCGCGATGCGGCTTACCCGAAGGCCGCTGTTGCCGAGGGTGTAGTAATTCATCGTCATGATGTAGTTCCGATTCTGATAGGGATTGATGCCGCCATTCAGCGGCCGGGAGTGGTCTTGACCCACGCGTTGCCGCGCTCATGCGTCATGCGGAACGTGAAGCCATCCACTTTCCAGCCGGCTTGCGTGCGGGTCAGGCGGTGCTCGTAGGTGCCCCAGACTTCCCAGAGCGGGTCGCCATTGCCTTCCATCCGATTCCAGGCGTAGCCATTCGACGACACGGTGGCGCGGTCGCCGTCGATCACCACCTGGTGGTTGGTGCGCAGGTGCAGGCTCGTCTTGCTCCCCTTGAGGTTCGCCGACCATGTGCCGATCAGCTCGTCCGAGGCGATGGTGGCCGGCGGCCGTCCGGAGAGGCTGCTGAAATCCACAGTGACCCGATCCGCGAAATAGCTACGGGCAAGCGGCCAGTCCTGCGCGTCGACGGCGCGGTCGATCGAGTCGGCGATGCGGATCACGGCGCGCTCATTGGCGTGCGCGTGCCAGTCCGACGGTTCCGCTCCGCCGGCATCGACCGGTGCCAATGCCATGCCCGCTGCGAAAGTGACGTGCTTCAACGCTTTCATCTCGTCTTCTCCTTCTGCATCGGCCCGCCGCCGGTGGCGCTGGCGACAATGTGTGCAAGTATGCGGCAGACGATAAGATTGCATTGTTCGCAATGACTATGCGATACCGCTCATCAATGGATCGCGATCTGCTCAGCCACCTGCCTGTCGTCGTCGCCGTCGCACGGCGCGGCGGCTTCGCGCTCGCCGCGGCCGAGCTCGGCATGAGCCCGTCGGCGGTCAGCCACGCTGTGCGTCTGGTCGAGGAGCGGATCGGTCAGCCGCTGTTCGCGCGCACGACGCGCAGCGTCTCGCTGACCGAAGCCGGCAAGGCATTGATCGAGACCGCAGCCCCTGCCCTGCAGGACATCGCCGAACGCATGGACCGCATCCGCGGCATCGGCGGCCGCCCGGCGGGGCTGCTCAGGATCAACGTCTCCCATATCGCCATCCCGCTGGCGGTGACCCCCGTGGTGGCGGCGATGGCGGAGCGCTATCCGGACGTGACCGTCGAGCTGTTTGCCGATCAGGGCCTCGTCGATATCGTGGGAGAAGGTTTCGACGCCGGCATCAGGCTGGGCGAGATGATCGCACAGGATATGGTGGCGGTCCGGCTGACGCCGCCATTCAGTGTCGTGATGGCTGCTTCGCCGACCTATGTCGGGCGGCGCGGCCGTCCCACCGCCATCGCCGATCTCGCCGGCCACAATTGCATCGGCTACCGCCTCGTGCGCAGTGGCGCGCTCTACCGCTGGGACCTGAGCGAGGACGGCAATGACGTCTCTGTGGAAACGAATGGCACGGCAATCGTCACCGATTCGCTCGCCGCGATCGACCTCGCGCTTGCCGGGGTTGGCATCATCTATGTCTTTGAGCCGCTGGTGCGCGCCCACATCGCCGCCGGTCGCCTCGTGCAGATCCTGCCGCAGTCGGCGATCGAGGAACCCGGCCTGTTCCTCTATTTCCCGCGCCGGGCGTCGATGGCGCCGAAGCTCCGGGCCTTCATCGACACCGCGCAAGAAATCGGCCGGGCATCCTCGCGGACGCCCGGCCGTGCTGCCTGAGCTCTGTAGCCCTACTTGTGCTTCGGGCTATTTCTTGACCGCCGCCGCGACTTCCGCGGCGAAATCGGTCTCTTCCTTCTCGATGCCTTCGCCGAGCGCGTAACGCACATAGCCGGTGATCTTTGCAGGAGCGCCGATTTCCTTCTCGGCATCCTTCAGCGCCTTCTCGACGGTGATGTCGGGATTGAGCACGAAAGCCTGCTTCAGCAGAACGACCTCTTCATAGAACTTGCGCAGGCGGCCCTCGACCATCTTTTCGATGATCGCCTCCGGCTTGCCGGACTGGCGCGCCTGGTCGGAGAAGATCGCCTTCTCGCGTTCGACCAGCGCCGGATCGACTTCCTCGGCGGTCAGCGCAACCGGGTTGGAATTCGCAACATGCATGGCGACATGGCGACCAAAGGCATTTGCGGCCTCTGCATTACCGGTGGTCTCGATGGCAACCAGCACGCCGAGCTTGCCGAGGCCGTCGGCGACCTTGTTATGCACATAGTTCGCCACCACGCCGTGCGCGACAGAGAGCTTGGTCGAACGACGGAAGCCCATGTTTTCGCCGATGGTGCCGACCGCATCCTTGATCGTCTCGGTGACCGACTTGTCCGAGCCCGTGTACTTGGCGGCCGCCACAGCTTCGGTCGCGCCATAGGCCAGCGCCACCTTGGCGACGTTGGCGACGATCTCCTGGAACGCGGCATTGCGGGCGACGAAGTCGGTCTCGGAATTGACCTCGACAATGGCAGCCTCGCGCAGGCCGGCATCAACGCCGATAAGGCCCTCGGCAGCGGTGCGGCCAGCCTTCTTGTCGGCCTTGGAGATGCCCTTCTTGCGCAGCCAGTCGACGGCCTCTTCCATGTTGCCGTTGGTCTCGTTCAACGCCGCCTTGCAGTCCATCATGCCCGCGCCGGTCAAGTCGCGGAGTTCTTTGACCTGTGCAGCCGTAATGCTCATTGTCGCCTCTTTGTTTCAAATGCGCCGACGCACCATCGATTCTCGATGATGCGCCCGGCGACAGCGCTTAGCGCGCCAAGATATTGGAAAGATGAAGGCCGGAACCGGCCTTCGCTATTATGCTTCCGGGGTCTCGGCCGCCGGGGCATCGAGCGCCGGCTCGACCGGAGCCTCGACCGAGGCGCCGATGTCGACGCCGAGCGCGCCCTGCTGGCGAGCGATGCCGTCGATCGCAGCCTTGGCGATCAGGTCGCAGTAGAGCTGGATGGCGCGAGCCGCGTCGTCATTGCCGGGGATGGGGAAGTCGATCTTGTCCGGGTCGCAGTTCGAATCGATGATGGCGACGACCGGAATGCCGAGGCGCTTGGCCTCGAGGATGGCGATCGCTTCCTTGTTGGTATCGATGACGAACATCAGGTCCGGCGTCGAGCCCATGTCCTTGATGCCGCCCAGCGCCTTGTCGAGCTTCTCGCGCTCGCGGTCGAGGTTGAGGCGCTCCTTCTTGGTCAGGCCCTGTGCCTCGCCGGCCAGCAGTTCGTCGAGCTTGCGCAGGCGCTGGATCGAGTTCGAGATCGTCTTCCAGTTGGTCAGCATGCCGCCGAGCCAACGCGAGTTGACGTAATACTGGGCCGAGCGCTGCGCGGCGTCAGCGACGATTTCGGACGCCTGGCGCTTGGTGCCGACGAACAGCACGCGGCCGCCCTTGGCGACGGTGTCCGACACCTGCTTGAGCGCCTGGTGCAGCAGCGGCACCGTCTGCGACAGGTCGATGATGTGGATGTTGTTGCGGGCGCCGTAGATGTAGGGCGCCATCTTCGGGTTCCAGCGGTGGGTCTGGTGGCCGAAGTGAATGCCAGCTTCCAAAAGCTGGCGCATGCTGAAATCAGGCAGAGCCATTCTTAGTTCCTTTCCGGTTGGCCTCCACGGACACAGGCATTTTCGGACCGAGGTCCTTGAACGCCACCGGAGGTTTCAGCCGGATTTCTCCCGGGCAGACACCAAAGTCCGTGTGTGGAATGAACGCGCATATAGAGGGGATGCGCGACAAACGCAAGCGCCCCTGCTCCTTGCCGATCAGCGTGCGACGATCAGCGCACCGGTGCCGATCATGGCGCCGCCGGCAAACCTGTTCATCAGGCGCATGCGCCCCGGCGTCCTGAACCAGCCGGAGGCCCGCCCGGCGAGCGCCGCGTAGACGCCCATGGTGCCAATGTTGACGCTGATGACGACCGCTATCACCAGCAGCCCATCGGCGAAGGTCATGGTGTCGAGATCGAGGATCAGCGGCATGATCGAGGCGTGGAACAGGATTGCCTTGGGATTGCCGAGCGCTATGGAGGCGCCGAGGAAAAACGAGCGTGAGAGCCTCGCCTGGGATGCCTGCGCCGTATCCGCACGGGCGTTGGCCGAGCGCCACATCCGGATGCCGAGGAACACCAGATAGGCAGCGCCCGCATATTTCAGGGCGAGGAACACCCATTCGAAAGTCTGTGCCAGCGCCACCAGGCCGAGCAGCGCCAGGATCACCAGCACCGCATCGCCGAAGGCAATGCCGACACCGGCCATGAAGGCGCGGACGAAGCCACGCGAGACGCCGTTGGTGATGACCGCGAACATTGCCGGGCCGGGCGTAGCGGCGGCAAGCGTGATCGCGGCGCAGTAAGCCAGAAATGCCGTGAGCGTCATGGCCTTATCTTCCCGTTAGGAACCCGCACACGGCGGAAGATCGCAACAATCTCCTCGCGGCTGCACTCGATCGCGCCCAGCCGCACCGCCCGGTCGCGCTCGAAGCCGGTTATGTCATAATGCGGCGCCGATGTCTTGGGCGGCCCCTGGTAGGACGAGCGCTTGAGGCCGAGTTCGGTGGCAAAGCGATGCAGTTCATCGGTGTCGTCGGCCATCAAATGGCACCAGCGGTGGCCGGCCCATTTCCAGATCGCCGCATCGACATAGATCGCCATCAGGCCTGCCGCTCCCCTCTTCAGCGCCGACGGCCCTGCGAGACGATTTGCCTTTGGACTATTTCGATGCAGGACAGGGTTTCGCCTGGTCGAACAGCGACAGGTTGACCAGCTTGCCGGTCATCGAGAAGTCGCCATAGTCCATGACGAGATCGCGGGTGATGCCGTTTTCGTGCAGCTTGAAGCTGATCCGGTACTCCGGGACCTCCTCGCCGCTCTTGTCGGTGTCGTCGAAATAGGCGATGTCGACCGGCCAGTATTTGTCGGCGGCGAGCTTGGCCAGCGCCGGCGCTTCCGGGTCGGTCTTGTCGGCGTCGGTCTTCTTGCCGACGACGACCGTCGTGGTCATCACCTTGTTGGCGTCTTCCGACCCGTCGAAAAGGTTGGTTTCATAGAAGCTTTCGCCCTTCTCGGCCTTGCCGATCAGTTCCACCAGATGCTGGGTCGGGAACTGGGTGGCGGCGAGCTCCAGGCTGTTCTTCTCGGGCTTGTCGATGTCGACCTTGAGGCCCTTGGGCTCCCTGGTCGCCATGCCCTTGACCTCCTTGTCGAGATTCTGGTCGACGAAGGATTTGGTGACGAAGGAGAAGGTCTTGCCCTCGGCATCCTCGAAAGTGGTCGTCTGTTGATCGGTCAGACGCGTATTGTCGTTGGTGACGATCTGGGTGACGAAGCGGAACTTTACCGTGTAGCCCTCGCAGGGCGAGCCATTGAATTCGTAGACCATGCGGCCCGAAATGCCGGTTATGCCGGAGCGGTCGGATGCCTTGTTGAGGGTCAGGTCGTAGACCGCGCGGTGCGCCTGCAGCGCCGGAACGGCAAAGGCGGGAGCCACCAGGAACAGCGCTGGCACAAGAACGGCAGGGAATGCTAGGCGCTTTGCGCGCATATGGTGCTCCGATCGTCGCGGCTGATGGCAGGCCGCAGGGAAAGATGGTCCAGCTTAAAAAAAGTCATGGCGGAAGCGAGGCAAAAATAGCAATTTCGGCCCGGCTCGCGCGGCGTCTTCAAGCAATAGGGAAATACGATGGGTGAAACAATCGAAAAGCGGCTAAGCGATCTCGGCGTCACAATTCCGGCTGCCGCCGCGCCGGCCGCCAACTATGTGCCCTATTGCCGGACCGGCAATCTGCTGTTCACGGCGGGGCAGTTGCCGCTCAAGGACGGCAAGCTGCAGGCGAGCGGCCTACTCGGCCGCGACGTCGATACGGCGACTGGCAAGGAAGCCGCAAAATACTGCGCCATCAACATTCTGGCGCAGGCCAAGGCAGCGCTCGGCGATCTCGGGAAGGTCCGGCGCCTGGTCAAGATCACCGTCTTCGTCGCCTCGGCGCCCGACTTTGTCGAGCAGCATCTGGTCGCCAACGGCGCTTCCGATTTCCTGGTCGCGGTGCTGGGCGAAAGCGGCAAGCACGCCCGCTCCGCCGTCGGCACCGCCTCGCTGCCGCTTAACGCGGCGGTGGAGATCGAAGCGATCTTCGAAGTCGAATGAGCCGGACCGATATCATGACCGACCTTTCCTGGCTGACCGCACGCCCTGTCGCGCATCGCGGCTTCCACGACATGAACAAGGCGCGCTGGGAGAACACGCTGTCGGCCTTCGCGGCCGCCGCCGAGCGCGGCTACGCGATCGAATGCGACGTGCATCTCTCCTCGGACCGCGTTCCCGTCATCATCCATGATGGCGACCTCAAGCGGCTGACCGGTGAGGACGGCTTCGTCTGGCAGCGCACGGCGGCGGAGCTCTCGGCGCTCAAGGTCGGCGGCACGGCCGATCATGTGCCGACGCTGCAGCAGGCGCTCGACCTGATCGACGGCCGCGTGCCGCTGGTGGTCGAACTGAAGGGCACGCCGGGCTACGACCAGGGCCTTGTGGCGAGCGTCGGCAAGATGCTCAATCGCTACAAGGGCAAGGCGGCGATCATGTCGTTCGACCATTGGCTGATCCGCGATTTTCCGAAGGACGCGCCCGGCATTCCTGGCGGGCTGACCGCCTACGGCAAGGACAACCAGTTGATCGAGGCGCATTTCGCCATGCTGGCGCATGACATCGCCTTCACCTCCTATGCCGCCGGCGACCTGCCCAACCCCTTCGTCAGCTTCGTGCGCCAGCGGCTGAAAATGCCGGTCATCACCTGGACCGTGCATGACCAGCCGGCGGTCGACCTCACCTTCAAATATGCCGACCAGATGACCTTCGAAGGTTTCGAACCCGACCTCGTAAAGGTGGCGTGATCCAGGCTTGCGCAGCCCCGTATGGAGCTTAAATAAGCCTCATGGATCAGGGTGATGACGATGATGGACAGATGGCGAATGCGGAGTTTTCGATCCGCGTCGCCTCCGGTATCGGCGCCTTCACCTGCGATGAGTGGAACGGCTTTGCCGGGACCACGCGCGGTGACAAGGAAAACGGCTACAACCCTCTCGTTTCATTCGCTTTTCTGAGCGCGCTTGAAGAGTCCGGCTGCGCTGTGCGCCGCACCGGCTGGCAGGGCCACCACCTGCGATTGGAGACGGCGCAGGGCAAGCTGCTGGGCGCCGTGCCCTGCTATCTCAAATCGCACAGCCAAGGCGAATATGTTTTCGACCACGGCTGGTCGGATGCGTTCGAACGCGCCGGTGGCCGCTACTATCCGAAGCTGCAAAGTGCCGTGCCGTTCACTCCCGTCACCGGCCCTCGCCTGCTGGTCAGCAAGGGCGAGGATGACAGCGCGGTGAAGGCCGGCCTCGCGGCTGGCCTGAAGATGGTGACCGACAAGCTCGGCGTGTCCTCCGCTCACGTCACCTTCGCCTCGGAAAGCGATGTCGTCACGCTGGAGGCGGCCGGCTTCCTGCACCGCACCGACCAGCAGTTCCATTTCTTCAATGAAGGCTTTTCGAGCTATGACGACTTCCTGGCCACGCTTGCTTCCCGCAAGCGCAAGGCGATGAAGAAGGAGCGGCGCGAGGCACTGGCCGACGGCATCTCGATCGACTGGCTGACCGGCAAGGACCTGACCGAAAGGGTCTGGGACGACTTCTTTGCCTTCTACATGGACACCGGCGGCAGGAAATGGGGCCGTCCCTATCTGAACCGCCAGTTCTTCTCGCTGATCGGCGAGCGCATGGCCGACGACATCCTGCTGGTGATGGCCAGGCGCAACGGCCGCTACATCGCCGGCGCCATCAACTTCATCGGCTCCGATGCGCTCTACGGGCGCAACTGGGGCTGCATCGAGAACCATCCCTTCCTGCATTTCGAGATCTGCTATCACCAGGCGATCGACTTCGCCATCGAACGCAAGCTGAAGGTCGTGGAAGCCGGCGCGCAGGGCGAGCACAAGCTGGCGCGCGGCTACCGCCCGGTGACCATGCACTCGGCGCACTACATCGCGCATCCCGGCCTGCGCAACGCGGTGGCCGATTATCTGCGCCGCGAGCGCCGTGAGGTCGAGCGGATGGGCGAATATCTCGAGGACCACACGCCATTCCGCAAGGATCTGGCCGAATAGCCCCTCGTCCTTGTCGAGGCAGGCATAATCGATCTCGGGTGACCTGCCTTGCCGCGCCATGACGGCTTCGCTACACGAGGCAGGACATCCTTGATCAGGAGCGCCCGCCATGGCTGACTACGATTCCGGCAACATCTTCGCGAAGATCCTGCGCGGCGAAATCCCCTCGCACCGTGTCTATGAAGACGATGCGGTCATCGCCTTCATGGATGTGATGCCGCAAGGAGCGGGCCACACCCTGGTGGTGCCGAAGGCGCCGTCGCGCAATCTGCTCGACGCTGACGCGGCCACGCTCGGGCCGCTCTTCACGATCGTTCAGAAGTTGGCGCGGGCGGTCAAGAAGGCTTTCGGCGCCGATGGCGTCACCATCCTGCAGTTCAACGAACCGGCTTCGGGCCAGACCGTCTACCACCTCCATGTCCATGTCATTCCGCGCTTCGAGGGCATCCCCTTGAAGCCGCACAGCGGACAGATGGAACAGCCCGAGGTGCTGGCGGAAAATGCGAGCAAGATCCGGGCGGCGCTTGCTGACTGAACGAGCGCCGGCCGAAGCGCGCGACCATGGCGCGGCGAGCTTACCTTTCCCGCTCGCCGCGCAGCTTGGCCCAATAGTCCAGCCGTTTCCTGATATCGCGCTCGAAGCCGCGCTCAGGCGGATCGTAGAAGGTGCGCCGGCCCATCTTTTCCGGGAAATAGTCCTGGCCGGAAAAGGCGTCGGGCTCGTCGTGGTCGTAGCGATAGCCGGCGCCGTAGTCCTCTTCCTTCATCAGCTTGGTCGGCGCGTTGAGGATGTGCTTGGGCGGCAGCAGCGAGCCGTACTCCTTGGCCGCTTGCGTCGCCGCCTTGAAGGCGGTGTAGACGGCGTTGGATTTCGGCGCGGTGGCGAGATAGACGGCGGCCTCGGCGAAGGCGAGCTCGCCCTCGGGCGAACCAAGATAGTCATAGGCGTCCTTCGCGGCATTGGCGATGACCAGCGCCTGCGGGTCGGCCAGCCCGATATCCTCCACCGCCATGCGCACCAGCCGACGGCCAAGATAGAGCGGATCCTCGCCTGCGTCGAACATGCGGGCGAGATAGTAGAGGGCGGCGTCCGGGTCGGAGCCGCGCACCGATTTGTGCAGCGCCGAGATCAGATTGTAGTGACCGTCCTGGCCCTTGTCGTAGATCGGCGCGCGGCGCTGGATGATGCGCTGCAGACCCTCCGGGCCGAACACCTCGCCGGACTTGGCGGCGCGCCACACTTCTTCGGCGAGCGTCAGCGAGGCGCGGCCGTCGCCGTCGCTCATGCGGACGAGCATGGCGCGCGCCTCGTCGTCGAGTGGCAGCGCCCTGCCCTCGGCATCCTCGGCGCGTGCCAGAAGCTTGGCGATGCTGTCCTCGCCGAGTGAACGGAACACCAGCACACGCGCCCGCGACAGCAACGCCGCGTTCAGCTCGAAGGATGGGTTTTCCGTGGTGGCGCCGACCAGCACGACGGTGCCGTCTTCCATCACCGGCAAAAAGCCGTCCTGCTGGGCACGGTTGAAGCGATGGATCTCATCGACGAAGAGCAGGGTCTGGCGGCCGTTGGCGCGGCGCAGCTTGGCCGCCTCGAACACCTTCTTCAGGTCGGCCACGCCCGAAAACACCGCCGATATCTGCTCGAAGGCGAGCTTGGTCTCGCCGGCAAGCAACCGCGCAACCGTGGTCTTGCCGGTGCCGGGCGGCCCCCAGAAGATCATCGAGCCGAGAGAGCCGGAATCGATCAGCCTGGTCAGCGCGCCATCGGGACCGGTCAGATGCTCCTGGCCGACCACCTCGCCGAGGTTTTTCGGGCGCAGCCGGTCGGCCAGCGGCCGGCCGGGCGGCGCCTTTTCCGGTTCATCGACGCTGAACAGATCGGCCATGAACGTCTTCGAAGCTGGAGGGCGATCCCTTGGATCGCCTCAATAACGCAACACCTGGCGCAGTATCTGCCCGCCGCGCTCGACGGTAAAGCGCCACCAGCGCGTGTCCTGCTGGGCTATTTGCGCCAGCGTCGCCGCCGTGTCGATGGTCGTGCCGTTCACCTCACGCACAATGTCGCCCGGCTGAAAGCCGAAATCGGCCGCCGGCGAATCGCGATTGATATCTACTACGGTGACGCCCTTGAGGTCGGTGCGCAGGCCGAGCTTCTGGGCAAGCCTCGGCGACAGTTCCGCGACCTTGGCGCCGGCGAACGGGCTGCGGCCATGCAGCGTCACCTCAGTGGCCTTGGCGCCTTCCGGCGCTCGCTCCAGCGGGATCTCCATCGTCGCCTGCTGGCCCTTGCTCAGCACAGCGAAGCTGGCCTTGGAGCCGATCGACAAGGTGGCCATGCGATAGTCAAGAGCCTCGATGCTTTCGACCGTCGTGTTGTTGAGCGACAGCACGACGTCGCCAGGCTTCAGCCCCGCCTTGCCCGCCGGCCCGGTAGCGTCGACCGTCGAGACCAGCGCGCCGGTCGGCTTTTCCATGCCGAGCGATTCGGCGATCTGCGGCGTCACCGCCTCGAACTCGGCGCCGATATAGGGCCGCTCGAAGAAATCGAGCCCGGCTTTGGCGGCGTCAGCGAAAGCCCGCACCATGTTGGCGGGGATGGCAAAACCGATGCCGATCGAGCCGCCGCTGCGGCTGTAGATAGCCGTGTTGATGCCGACCAGCTGACCGCCCATGTTGATCAGCGCGCCGCCGGAATTGCCGGGATTGATGGCGGCGTCAGTCTGGATGAAGTAGCCCGAATCCGAGACGCCGATATGGCTGCGGGCAAGTGCCGAAACGATGCCGCTGGTGGTGGTCTGTCCGACGCCGAACGGATTGCCGATGGCCAGCACCAGGTCGCCGACCTCCAGCGCGTCGGAATCGCCGATGGCGATCACCGGGAAAGGCTTGTCGGCCGAGATCTTGAGCACGGCGAGATCGAGTGTCTCGTCCTTGAGCATGACCTTGCTGGCGAACTCGCGACCGTCAGCGGTCGCCACCTTCACCTCGTCGGCATCCTTGATGACGTGGTAATTGGTGACGATGACGCCGCTCGGGTCGACCAGTACGCCGGAGCCGAGCGAGGACTGCGCG
The DNA here is from genome assembly GCF_003999085.1 of Mesorhizobium sp. M4A.F.Ca.ET.090.04.2.1. Classification (NCBI taxonomy): domain Bacteria; kingdom Pseudomonadati; phylum Pseudomonadota; class Alphaproteobacteria; order Hyphomicrobiales; family Phyllobacteriaceae; genus Mesorhizobium; species Mesorhizobium sp. M4A.F.Ca.ET.090.04.2.1. Next base: position 402 of record NZ_RZOT01000081.1, on the reverse strand, counting down.
CGCGGCTGCGCGCGCCCGAAGAACTCCTCGAAGAACGGGTCGCCCTCGAAAGGCGACGTCACCTTGGCCGTCTGCGAGGCATAGACGTTGACCACGGCCGGCGCCGTCTGCTTGACCAGCGGCGCGAACGAGAGCTGCACCTCCTCGCGACCGAACGGCACGCGCTTGTCCGGCCCGGAGGTGGCATTTTCGCCTTCGACGCCATGCAGCAGATCGGTCAGCACGTCGGACAAGCCCGGATCAGCGGGCTTGGTGGCGTCCTCGGCCAGTGCCTGCCTGGCCGCCGGTGCGAACGCCAGCAAGGCCGAAATCAGAACAATGGACAGCCGTTTGACGTGCATTCCGAATCCTCCAAATCGGGCGCCATTCTCCCGACGATTGTGCAGAATGAAAGGCTAATGC
>NZ_RZOT01000819.1:0-1578 GCF_003999085.1 Mesorhizobium sp. M4A.F.Ca.ET.090.04.2.1 | reverse complement strand
ATGGCAAAGGCCGCGTTCCTTCGCGCCCCCCTCTGTCCTGCCGGACATCTCCCCCACTTGGGGGGAGATTGGCAGTTCGAGCGCCGGTGCTCCCCTTGTAACGTCGGCGATTGGCGAAAGCGGCAACTGCATCTGATCTCCCCCCTTGAGGGGGAGATGGCCGGCAGGCCAGAGGGGGGTGCTGTCCCGCCAGCCTTGCCATGATCATCCGTGAAAACTCAATCGTCGGCGGCCGGCGTGAGCTCGAGCTCAGCCGGGGTCAGCCCTTGCCTGAGCTGGCTCAGCCGGAACTCGTCGACCCAATAGGCCTCGCCGTCGACCAGCACGCGCGCGCTGTATGTGCCGCCGGAGAAGCTCTGCGCGGTGACATAGACCTTGTGGCGCTCGAGCGCCTTCTTCACCGCGGCGCGGCGGGAATTTTCTCTGGCGGCGGAACTGGCCATGGCCTCACTCGAAACACGCTGCCGCAGGGATAGCGGCAGCCCCAAGGATGGCGGAGAGCGGCGGGGGAGTCAATTTGGGGAATGCCTCCCCTCTCCCGCCAGCGGAGCCCCTAATAATCCATACCGCCCCCGGGCGGCATCATGGGACCGGCCTCCTTCTTCGGCTTTTCCGCCACCATCGCCTCGGTGGTAACCAACAGCCCGGCGATGGAGGCGGCGTCCTGCAGGGCGGTGCGCACCACCTTGGCCGGGTCGATCACACCTTGGCCGTAGAGATCGCCATAGTCGCCAGTCTGGGCGTTCCAGCCGAAAGAGAATTGACCGTTCTCACGCAGCTTGCCGACGATGATCGAGCCTTCGGCGCCCGCGTTTTCGGCGATCTGGCGTACCGGCGTTTCCAGCGCGCGGCGCACGATCTCGATGCCGGTCCTCTGGTCGGGATTGTCGACGGCGATGCCGTCAAGCGCCCTTGCCGCTCTCAGCAACGCCACGCCGCCTCCGGGCAGGATGCCCTCCTCGACCGCCGCGCGGGTGGCGTGCAGCGCGTCGTCGACGCGATCCTTGCGCTCCCTGACCTCGACCTCGGTCGAGCCGCCGACGCGGATGACGGCGACGCCGCCGGCGAGCTTGGCCAGCCGTTCCTGCAGCTTCTCGCGATCGTAGTCGGAGGTGGTTTCGCCGATCTGCTGCCTGATCTGGGCAACGCGGCCCTCGATCTCGGGCTTGCCGCCGGCGCCGTCGACGATGGTGGTGTTCTCCTTCTCGACGGTCACTCGCCTGGCGCGGCCGAGCATCGCCAGAGTGATGTTTTCCAGCTTGATGCCGAGATCCTCGGAGATGACCTGGCCGCCGGTGAGGATGGCGATGTCCTCCAGCATCGCCTTGCGGCGGTCGCCGAAGCCCGGTGCCTTGACGGCGGCGACCTTCAGGCCGCCACGCAGCTTGTTGACGACCAGCGTTGCCAGCGCCTCGCCCTCGACATCCTCGGCGATGATCAGCAGCGGCTTCGCCGACTGCACCACCGCCTCGAGGATCGGCAGCAGCGCCTGCAAATTGGTCAGCTTCTTCTCATGGATCAGAAGATAGGGCTCCTCGAGATCGGCGCGCATCTTGTCCTGGTTGGTGATGAAATAAG
>NZ_RZOT01000818.1:0-1582 GCF_003999085.1 Mesorhizobium sp. M4A.F.Ca.ET.090.04.2.1 | reverse complement strand
CTGCTGTGGAACTGGGATTCCGGCAATCCGGACCAGACGACGCCGCTGCCGACCGGCCAAGCCTACACCAACAACTCGCCCAACATGTGGTCGACGCCGAGCGCCGACGAGAAGCTCGGCCTGCTCTACGTGCCGCTCGGCAACCAGACGCCGGACCAGCTCGGCGCCGGACGCAGTGCCAATGTCGAGAAATTCTCCTCCTCGATCACCGCGCTCGACCTCAACACCGGGCAGGTGCGCTGGGTGCGGCAGACCGTGCATCATGACCTTTGGGACATGGACGTTCCGGCGCAGCCGACGCTGGTCGATATCACCACCTCGAGCGGTGTCGTGCCGGCGCTGGTCGGGCCAACCAAGCAGGGCGACCTCTATGTGCTCAACCGGCGCAGCGGCGAGCCGATCATTCCCGTCAAGGAGGTGCCGGCGCCGGGCGGCGCGATCGAGGGCGACCATACCTCGCCGACGCAGCCGGAATCGGACCTTTCCTTCAATCCGAAGCCGCTGACAGGCGCCGATATGTGGGGCATCACCATGTTCGACCAGCTGGCCTGCCGGATCGAATTGCGGGGCCTGCGCTATGAGGGCCGCTACACGCCGCCGTCCGTCCAGGGTTCGCTGATCTATCCCGGCAATTTCGGCGTCTTCAATTGGGGCGGCGTCGCTGTCGATCCGGTTCGGCAGGTGATGTTCGGCATGCCGACCTATCTGGCGTTCAAATCGCAGCTCGTTCCGCGCGACCAGGTGCCGCCGCCGGATGAAGGACGCGGCAGCGAGCAAGGGCTCAACCGCAACGAGGGCGCGCCTTACGCGGTGGTGATGGGGCCGTTCCTGTCGCCGCTCGGCATTCCCTGCCAGGCGCCGCCATGGGGCTATGTCGCCGGCGCCGATCTCAGGACCGGCAAGATCGCCTACAAGCACCGCAACGGCACCGTGCGCGACATGACACCGCTGCCGCTGCCGTTCAAGGTCGGCGTGCCCGGCATTGGCGGGCCGATGATCACCGCCGGCGGCGTCGCCTTCCTGGGAGCGGCGGTCGACGACTATCTGCGCGCCTATGACCTGACCACCGGCAGGCAGCTTTGGAAAGCCAGGCTGCCGGCCGGCGGCCAGTCGACGCCGATGACCTACACGGTCGGCGACGGCCGTCAGTTCGTGGTCATCGTCGCCGGCGGCCATGGTTCGGTCGGCACCAAGCCCGGCGACTATGTGATGGCCTACACGCTGCCGAAATAGGTGTGTTGATGTTCGGGTGATGCCGGCCTGCGAACGGCACACCTATTGCGCTAGGTGACGGCCTGATGGACCGGCACGGGCGAAATCCTGATCGCACAGCTAGCGGCCGCTTGCCCGTCCCACGGTCTTGGCACTCAGTTGCCGGTTTTTGCGCGGCCGGGCCGGCGCCTACTTCTGACCTTGACCGCAACTCGGCCGCCGGTGAGCGTTGCGGCGCGCAGCGCCAAGAGGGCCGCGCCGGCCAGCACGAGCGCGCTTGCGAGGATCGGAGCGGACAAGGTCATAAGCGTTGTTCCTTCTCGTCAGGTACCGCCGTGACAGGCGAAGCCAGGTTGAGCTTCCCTTCAAA
>NZ_RZOT01000817.1:0-1592 GCF_003999085.1 Mesorhizobium sp. M4A.F.Ca.ET.090.04.2.1 | reverse complement strand
AGGCTGCCGGCGGCCAGATGCGCGCATGTCGCCGTCAGGTAATCGGTTCCGATCGACACCTTGAAGGGGAATGCCAGGACGGGTTCCAGCGCGCCACGCCGGAAAACCATCGACGATGTCGGCGCCCATATCCAGCCATAGCTATCGGGTCCGAAATAGGTCACCGGAAAATCCGACCGATAGGCGAGTCCGCCATGCTGTATGTGGGGTGGGATCATTGTCCCGCGCGCGTGCGCTTCCCTGCGCGGCAGCGCAAAGCTACTGGCCAGCAAGGCGCGCTCGCGATCGACGAGGAAAAGATCGGAGCTGGACAGCGACGCCGGCTGCGTCGCGTAGAGATGCGCCGACAGATGCGCGAGCAGGAAGTCCGGCAGCCAGATGTCGTCGGAATCGAGAAACGCCACGAAATGCGCGTCGCTTGCTGCAAAGCCGTCGCGGAACGCGGCGAGTTGGCCGCCGTTTTGCGGCCGCGCCAGGAGGCGCAGGCGCGGATCGCCGATCTTTTCAAGCAGCGCACGGATATGATCGGCCGAGCCGTCGGCCGAGGCATCGTCGACGATCACGCAGTCCCAATTGCGATAGGTCTGTGCCAGAACCGAGCGGATCGCGTCCTCGACATAGGCGCGATAGTTGTGACTGGTGATGACCACGCTGACACGCGGGAGCGTGAACGGCGATTTATCTTCCATCTGTTCGGCCTCGCCGCGTAATCGATCGGCGCATGTTTATCCGGGTGCGCGGTCTCCTTGCAACACGCGCCCGGACTTGGGCTGTGCCTTAGGCGGCAGCCAGCAGGCTGGCATTGCCGCCCGCCGCCGTGGTGTCGACGCAGACGGCGCGCTCATGCGCATAGGCAGCCGGATTGAGCACCTCGCTGACCAGCGGCACGATCGGGCCGGCGCGCTCGGCGATAACCTTGCGCACGATGCGCGCCGCCTCCGGCGTGCCTGAGAATGCGACGACATCGACGCGCAGTGCGCGCGCCTCGACGGGGTCCGGCCGGCCGTCTATGGCGGCGATCGGCAGGCCCTTGCCGGTTAGCGCCGACAGCGCCGCCGGCGCGCCCGGCGCCACCGCGAGCACGGCGTTGCCGGCGGCAAGCGCCTGGATCGCCTGCGCCAGCAGCGTGTCCGTATCCGGACCGAGGCAGAGCACGCGGCCACGCGGTGCCAGCGACAGCGTGTTGGCCTCCCCCGTCGGACCCGGCAGGTCGACCTGACCGAAATCGATACTTGCCGCCGCGCCGATGGCGGCCGCGCCCTTGCCGCGCAGGTGCTTCCGCAGGATCGCCACCCGGTCGGGCCGCGTCGACCAGCCGCCGAGCGTCGGATCGGGCAGATTGTCGGCAAGTTCGGTTGCCGTCACCTTGTGGCCCTCGGCGACATGCGTGCCTGCCTCCGGCCCCTTGCGGAAGCGCCGCAGGTAATGCGGCCCGCCGGCCTTCGGTCCCGTGCCCGAAAGCCCCTCGCCACCGAACGGCTGCGAGCCGACCACGGCGCCGATCTGGTTGCGGTTGACATAGATGTTGCCGGCATGGATGCCGTCGACGCAATGCTGGACGCGGCCTTCAATGCGCGTGTGCAGGCCGAAGG
>NZ_RZOT01000816.1:0-1593 GCF_003999085.1 Mesorhizobium sp. M4A.F.Ca.ET.090.04.2.1 | reverse complement strand
GCATATAGGGCGATATGCCATCATCTTTGATCCGGCGCGGAGCATGGGCGATCGGCTTTGCCGTGCTCGTCATCGCGCTGGTCGTCGCCGCGCTGCCGCTGATCGCCTCGACCCGCATCGTGCGCGACCGCATCGCCTGGGAAATGAGCGCCTGGAGCGGTTTCAGGGTTACTATCGATGGCTCGCCGCGCATCGAGGTCTGGCCCACCTTCCGCGCCATCCTGACCGACGTGACGCTTTCGCAATGGACCGAGACCGACGCGCCGCCGGTGATCGAGGCCGAACGGGTAGAGGTCGATCTTTCGGCCATGGCCGCCTTGCAAGGCGACGTCGTGTTCTCGACGGCGCGGCTGGTGCGGCCGACGATCAGGGTCCAGCGCACCGCCAGAGGCTTCTTCCTGCCGGCCATCCCGACCGGCGGCCGCATCACGCGCTCGATCGACACCGCGCGAGGCCTCGTCACCGCCAACCCGCAAAAGCCCGATCTCGGCAAATTGCCCTCGGACCCGTTCGGCACGGTGGAACTCAGGGACGGCCGCGTGGTGGCTTCGCTCGGCGGCAAGGACCAGGAAATCCTGAGCAGCCTGACCGGGCAGGCGAACTGGGCGGCGATGAACAGCAACGCGACGCTGACGGCGACCGGCATCTGGCGCGGCGAAAGCGTCGCCGTCGACTTCGCGTCGCCCAAGCCGCTGGTACTGTTCGCGGGGGGCGCTGCTCCGCTCACGCTCTCCGTCAAGGCGGCACCTGCTACCTTCTCCTTCGAAGGCGTAGCCTCGATGTCGGACAACGCCTATTTCGACGGCCAGGCGAAATTCGCCGCGCCCTCGCTGCGGCGCGCGCTGGAGTGGTCGCAGGCCGGCATCGCGCCCGGAGCCGCGATCGGCTCGGTCTCGGTCGCCAGCAAGGTGACGGCGGCCGCCGGCCGGGTGAAGTTCGAAAACACCACTGTGGCGCTCGACAACAATCCGGGGATGGGAGCGCTTGACTTCTCCTTCGGCGAAGCACTGCCGGTCATCTCCGGCACACTCGCCTTCGACACGCTCGACCTCCGATCGTTCCTCTCGGCCTTCACGCCGCTGGCGCCAACCGGCGAAGCGGGTCCCGGCGAGATCGACACCAGCTTCGCCGACAAGATCAATCTCGACCTCCGCGTGTCGGCGGCGCATGCCACGGCAGGACCGGTCCAGCTTGCCGACGTCGCCGCTACGGCGCAGGTCAAGAACGGACTTGCCGTCTTCGACATTTCCGACGCCTCTGCCTTCGGCGGCAACATCCAGAGCAGCCTGCGCTTCGACCGCAAGCTCGAAGGCACGCAGGTCGAGATCCGACTTCTCGCCTCCGACGTCGATGGCGGCGCCTTCGCCACGGCGGCAGGGATGACGAGACTGGTGCCTGTCGGGACGGCAACCGTCTCGGTCATCCTCAAGGGGCCGGGCAAATCCTGGAACTCCATCTTCGAAAACGCCGATGGCTCTGTCTCGGCATCCGTCGGGCCGGGCGCGCTCACCGGGCTCAACCTGCCGGCCTTCCTCAAGCGCACCGACCAGGGCGGCTTCTTCGCGCTCGACGACGTCGCCGACGGAACGCTGC
>NZ_RZOT01000815.1:0-1597 GCF_003999085.1 Mesorhizobium sp. M4A.F.Ca.ET.090.04.2.1 | reverse complement strand
GACAGGTCATGTCATCTTCGGTTGCCAGGGCGGTGGCGGCCAGCTGGGCGAAGTCGATAGCAGGCAGAAGCCTGGACAATGCCCAGACGGCAGCGCCCCTCACCAGTGGCGAGGCATCGTCGAGCAGGCCGCGCACCACGCCCGCCAGCGCGGCGCCGCCCGAATTGCCGGCGGCGATCAATACGTTGCGGATGAACCGGTCGCGGCCGATGCGCTTGATCGGCGAGCCCGAGAAGAAGCTGCGGAAAGCTGCGTCGTCGAGCGCCAGCAGCTCCGCCAGCGGCGGCTCGCGCAGGTCGTCGCGCGCGGCAAGCTTGGCCTCCGAGGCGGCTTGGGCGAACTTGTTCCACGGACAGGCGGCCAAACAATCGTCGCAGCCATAGATGCGGTTGCCGATCTTGTCGCGGAATTCGCGCGGGATCGGCCCCTTGTTCTCGATGGTGAGATAGGAGATGCAGCGCCGCGCATCGAGCCGGTAGGGCGCCGGGAAGGCGTCGGTCGGGCAGGCGTCGAGGCAGGCGCGGCAGGAGCCGCAATGGTCCTCTTCCGCTGTGTCGGGCGCGAGCTCGGCGGTGGTGAAGATTGTGCCGAGGAACAACCAGGAGCCGTGTTCGCGGCTGACCAGGTTGGTGTGCTTGCCCTGCCAGCCCAGCCCGGCGGCTTCGGCCAGCGGCTTTTCCATCACCGGGGCGGTGTCGACGAAGACCTTCACGTCGCCGCCGGCGCGGGCGACGATCTTGCCTGCGATCTCCTTCAGCCTGCCCTTCATCACCTCGTGATAGTCACGGTTTTGCGCATAGACCGAGATCGCGCCGCGGTCGTGCTTTGCGAGAATGCCGCGCGGATCGCGGTCCGGGCCGTAATTCATCGCCAGCACGATGATCGAGCGAACCTCTGGCCACAGCGTGGATGGTTCGGCGCGGCGCTCGATCGTCTCGGCGATCCAGCCCATCGAGCCATGAAAACCGTCGGCGACGAATTCGGCGAGTCTGGCCGGCGCCAGCGGGATGGCGTCCGGCCGGGTGACGGCGACGGCGTCGAAACCGGCGCGCCTCGCCTCGCGGTCGATCAGCGCGCGCAGGCTTTGCGTCCTAGAAATCGAGGTCCGCATAATGCGACACCGGCGACAGGCCGCGCACCCGGTCCGACAGAAGCGGCCGGAACGAGGGCCGTGATTTAACCCTTGTATACCATTCGCGCGCCGCGCTGTGCTCGCGCCAGTCGATCTCGCCCAGATAGTCGAGCACCGAAAGGGCCGCCGCCGCCGCGAGGTCGGCATAGGTGACCCTGTTGCCGGCCAGCCAGTGGCGGGTGCCGGCCAGCCAGTTGGTGTATTTCATGTGCTGGCGGATGTTGGCGCGCGCGGCGCGGATCGCCGCCGAATCGGGCGAGCCGCCTCCCGCCGTCTCCGGCATCACCGGCTTCAGCACGCGCTCGCGCACCAGATGCCTGGTCACCTCGCTCTCGGCCTTGTTCAGGTACCAGTCGGTCAGCCGGCGGATCTCGGCGCGCTCCATCGGGTCCTCGGCGAACAGCCGCTTGTCGCGCTTGAGCACCCCGCGCGTCTCGTCGAGATATTCGGCGATCACCATGGCGC
>NZ_RZOT01000814.1:0-1609 GCF_003999085.1 Mesorhizobium sp. M4A.F.Ca.ET.090.04.2.1 | reverse complement strand
GCGTTGTAGTTGAGGTCCTGCTCCATCCGTTCCCACAGCCTCATCGACAATTCGTAGAAGCCGGTATTGCCGGGCAGGCCGTAGTTGGAGCGGATGATGGTGGTGTTACGGCCGGCGTTGCCGGAGCCGATCCAGCCTTTTTCCAGCACCGCGACGTTGCGGATGCCGAACTCGCTGGCGAGGAACCATGCCGTCGCCAGCCCGTGGCCGCCGCCGCCGATGATCACCACATCGTAGCGGCCCTTCGGGCTGGCGTCGCGCCAGGTGCGCTGCCAGTTCTTGTGGCCGGAGAGGGCGGCGCGGGCGAGCGAGAAGATCGAGTATTTCATAAAGTCATTCCGAGCTCGCTCGCATCGCGCTGATGGTCTTCCTTAACGCATCGGATTCGTCCGAAAACCGCTTCGCACTTTTCGGTCCGATGCTTCAGATATCCAGCGTGTGGTCGCGCTCCCACTGCGTGAAGTGCGAAGCATAGGAATTCCATTCCTGCTGCTTCAGCTTTAGGTAAGCCGACGAGAATTCCTCACCCAGCGCCGCCTTCAGCGATTTGTCATTGTCGAACTCGCGCAGCGCGTCGAGCAGGTTGAGCGGCAGTTTCGGCGCATCCGTCACGGTATGGCCGAACTGGTACATGTCGATGTCGTAGCGTTTGCCCGGGTCGGCCTTCGAGCGGATGCCATCGAGACCGGCAGCGATGATGACGGCCTGCAGCAGATACGGGTTGGCTGCACCGTCGGGCAGGCGCAGCTCGAAACGGCCCGGGCCTGGCACGCGCACCATGTGGGTGCGGTTGTTGCCGGTCCATGTCACCGTGTTCGGTGCCCAGGTCGCGCCAGAAATCGTGCGCGGCGCATTGATGCGCTTGTAGGAATTGACCGTCGGGTTGGTGATCGCCGCAAGTGCCGAGGCATGCTTCATGATGCCGCCAAGGAAGTTCCTGCCCTTGGCGGAAAGGCCGAGCTCCATCGCATTGTCGGCGAAGACATTGGTCTTGCCGGTCTCGTCCCACACCGAGATATGCGCATGGCAGCCATTGCCGGTCAGGCCCTGGAAGGGCTTGGGCATGAACGTCGCGCGCAGGCCGTGCTTTTCGGCAATCGACTTCACCATGAATTTGAAGAAGGAGTGCTTGTCGGCGGTCGCAAGCGCATGGTCGAATGTCCAGTTCATCTCGAACTGGCCGTTGGCATCCTCATGGTCGTTCTGGTAGGGGCCCCAGCCCAGCGCCAGCATGTGGTCGCAGATCTCGGCGATGACGTCGTAGCGGCGCATCACCGCCTGCTGGTCGTAGCAGGGCTTTGAGGCTGTATCGTATTCGTCGGAGATCGCCTTGCCGTCCGGCGAGATCAGGAAGAACTCCGCCTCGACGCCGGTCTTGACATGCATGCCGTCGCGTGCGGCCTCTTCGATCACCCGCTTCAGCGTGTTGCGCGGTGCCTGGCCGACCTCCTTGTCGTCCATGATGCAATTGGCGGCGACCCAGGCGACCTCCGGCTTCCACGGCAACTGTATGACCGAGGCTGGATCCGGCACCGCCAGCATGTCCGGATGCGCCGGGGTGAGATCGAGCCATGTGGCGAAGCCGGCAAATCCCGCGCCGTCCTTCTGC
>NZ_RZOT01000813.1:0-1613 GCF_003999085.1 Mesorhizobium sp. M4A.F.Ca.ET.090.04.2.1 | reverse complement strand
TCCTGCGACAGCGTGTCGAGGGCGGCCCTGGTCTCGTCCTTGATGCGGGCGATCTCGACGCGCGCCTCGGCCAGTGTGCGGCCCCGGATATGGGCGTTGAGGAAGTTGGAGGCCTCGTGCAGCTGCGACACGGTGGTGCCGGCGGGCAGGTCGACGACGCGGTTCTCGACGTCGCCGTTCTGCGACACCAGCACGGCCAGCGCCTTGGTGGGTTCCAGCTGGATGAACTCGATGTGCTTCAGCGCCACCTCGTTTTTGGCGGCGAGCACCAGGCCGGCGCCGCGCGACATGCCCGACAGCATCTGGCTGGCCTCGGTCAGCATATGCTCCAGCGTGGCGCCCGAGCCGGAGGCGCGCACCTGCGCTTCGATGATGCGGCGCTCCTCGTCGGAGAGGTCGCCAAGCTCCATAAAGGCGTCGACGAAGAAGCGCAGGCCGGTCTGCGTCGGCAAACGGCCGGCCGAGATATGCGGGGCATAGATCAGGCCGAGATGCTCGAGATCGCTCATCACGTTGCGGATGGTGGCCGGCGACAGCGAAGAGGGCAGGATGCGCGACAGGCTGCGCGAGCCGACCGGCTCGCCATCCCTGAGATAGGATTCGACGATGCGCCGGAAGATATCGCGCGAGCGCATATCAAGCGACTGGAGCGCGGGCGACTGCGATGCCGGATCGACTGCCTTGGTCATTCGAGCCAAAACCTCCTGCTCAAATATAGACTTAGGCCGTGCCCGCGCAACCCGGTCCATTTTCCTTTGCGCCATGCGCCGCATGCGTCTACAAGCCGCCAACGAATCCTTGAAAACCAAAAGAAAGAAGAAAGAGGCCTCGATGCGCCCCTCCAAACGCCAAGCCGACGAAATGCGCGCCATCTCCTTCGAGCGCGGCGTCTCCAAGCACGCCGAGGGTTCGTGCCTCGTGAAGTTCGGCGACACGCATGTTCTGTGCACGGCAAGCCTGGAGGAAAAAGTGCCGGCCTGGATGCGCAATTCCGGCAAGGGCTGGGTGACGGCCGAGTACGGCATGCTGCCGCGTTCGACCGGCGAGCGCATGCGGCGCGAGGCTTCAACCGGCAAGCAGGGCGGCCGCACGCTGGAAATCCAGCGGCTGATCGGCCGTTCCTTGCGCGCCGTGGTCGACCTGCAGGCGTTGGGCGAGCAGCAGATCACTGTCGACTGCGACGTGATCCAGGCCGATGGCGGCACCCGTACCGCCTCGATCACCGGCGGCTGGGTGGCGCTCCATGACTGCCTGCGCTGGATGGAGGCGCGGCAGATGGCCAGCGTCGCCAAGGTGCTGAAGGACCATGTCGCGGCGATCTCCTGCGGCATCCATGACGGCCAGCCGGTCCTCGACCTCGACTATCTCGAGGATTCCTCGGCCGGCACCGACGCCAATTTCGTCATGACCGGCAAGGGCGGTATCGTCGAGATCCAGGGCACGGCGGAAGGCGAGCCGTTCTCGGAGGAGCAGTTCGCGTCGCTGATGGGCCTCGCCAAGAAAGGCATTTCGCGCTTGGTCAGCCTGCAGCAGATGGCGGTGGCGTAGGTTTCGAATGCCGAGCCTGGGCACCCCCCTCTGGCCTGCCGGCCATCTCCCCCTCAAGGGGGGAG
>NZ_RZOT01000812.1:0-1618 GCF_003999085.1 Mesorhizobium sp. M4A.F.Ca.ET.090.04.2.1 | reverse complement strand
AGCGCGGCCTCTGCGGCGGCTTCAATTCGCAGATCGCCCGCCTTGCCCGCGACCACATCCGCAAGCTCCTGGCCGACGGCAAGCAGGTCAAGATCATCTGCGTCGGCAAGAAGGGCTACGACATCCTGCGCCGCGACTACGCATCGCTGATCCTTGAGCGCGTCGACCTGCGTGAAGTGCGGACGCTCGGCTTCGCCAATGCCGATGCGATCGCGAAGAAAGTCATCCACCTCTTCAACGAGGGCGGTTTCGACGTCTGCACGCTGTTCTACTCGCAGTTCAAGTCGGTGATCAGCCAGATCCCGACGGCGCAGCAGATCATCCCGGCGGCGACTGCCGCTCCTGCTGCTGCCGAGGCGACCAATGGCGGCAACGCCGTCTACGAATACGAGCCGGAGCCGGGCGAGATCCTCTCCGACCTCATCCCGCGCAACATCTCGGTCCAGATCTTCCGCGCGCTGCTCGAAAACGCAGCCGGCGAGATGGGCGCCAAGATGAGCGCCATGGACAATGCGACGCGCAACGCCGGCGACATGATCAACAAGCTGTCGATCACCTACAACCGCCAGCGGCAGGCGCAGATCACCAAGGAATTGATCGAAATCATTTCGGGCGCCGAGGCGCTCTAGTCGCGGGCCCATGTGGAGGTCGCTGACCTCCATGCGGACAGCGCGAGAAACAGAAAGACGAAAAAGGGCAAAGACGATGGCGAAAGCAGCTACCCCGAAGACCGCCGCCAAGGCGGCACCGGCCCCCAAGGCGGCGGCACAGGCTCCGGCAGCAGCCGCGAAGGCCGCTCCGGCCAAGAAGGCGGCGGCACCGGCCAGGGCAGCACCGTCCAAGGCGGCGAGTGTCGCCGTCAAGAAGACCGGCGCCGTCGGCAAGGTCCGCCAGGTCATCGGCGCCGTCGTCGACGTGCAGTTCAGCGACCACCTGCCGGCGATCCTGAACGCGCTGGAAACCTCCAATGTCGGCAACCGCCTCGTGCTCGAAGTGGCCCAGCATCTCGGCGAGAACACAGTGCGCTGCATCGCCATGGACTCCACCGAAGGCCTGGTCCGCGGCCAGGAGGTCTATGACACCGGCGCGCCGATCTCGGTGCCGGTCGGTCCCGGCCTGCTCGGCCGCATCATCAACGTCATCGGCGAGCCGGTCGACGAGGAAGGCACGGTCGACGGCGTCGAACAGCGCGCCATCCACCAGCCCGCTCCGGCCTATGTCGACCAGTCGACGGAAGCGCAGATCCTGGTTACCGGCATCAAGGTGCTCGACCTGCTCGCTCCTTACGCCCGCGGCGGCAAGATCGGCCTGTTCGGCGGCGCCGGCGTCGGCAAGACGGTGCTGATCCAGGAACTGATCAACAACGTCGCCAAGGCGCATGGCGGCTTCTCGGTGTTCGCCGGCGTCGGCGAGCGCACCCGCGAAGGCAACGGTGAGGCCGGTCAGGCCGACGCGGGCGCGGGCGCCCGGCGGCTCGTTCATCTGGCCATAGACCAGCGCCGCCTTGGAACCTGCACCGCCGCCCTTCTTGTTGACGCCCGATTCGATGAACTCGTGATAGAGGTCGTTGCCTTCGCGGGTGCGCTCGCCGACGCCTGCGAACACCGAGAAGCCGCCA
>NZ_RZOT01000811.1:0-1630 GCF_003999085.1 Mesorhizobium sp. M4A.F.Ca.ET.090.04.2.1 | reverse complement strand
GGATCATGGCGAGCTCGGCCTTGCCGGTCTCGACCGCGACGAAGGCATCCTCGAAGGTCGGGCACGGCAACGGCTCCATCGACGGGAACATGTTGCGGCAAGCAGTGTCGGAATTGGCGCCCGGCTCGCCCTGGAAGGATATTCTGTTGGTCTTTTCAGGCATGCCTAATATCTCAGGTTGAAAGGATTTCCCTGGCGCGCTCCAGGTCGTCGGGCGTGTCGACGCCGAGCGGCACGGATTGCACGATCTCGGCATCGATGCGCATGCCGGCCTCCAGCGCCCGCAACTGCTCCAGCCGCTCGCGTCGTTCCAGCGGCGACGGCTTCAGCGCGACGAAGCGCTCCAGCGCGGCACGCCGATAGGCGTAGAGGCCGATATGGTGATAGAGCGGCCCCTCGCCCCAGGGCGCGGTGGCGCGGGAGAAATAGAGCGCCCTGAGCCGTGTCGCAGACAGCGGCGAGCCGACGATCTTGACGACGTTCGGATTGGTCTTCTCCTCGTCGCGGACGATCTCGACGCCGAGTGTGGCGATGTCGACCGATTTGTCCTCGAGCGGCCTCAGCGACGCGCGGATGATCTGCGGATCGATGGTCGGCAGGTCGCCCTGCACGTTGACGATGGTTTCGACCTTTTTCTCCGGATCGAGCACTGTTAGCGCCTCGAAAATGCGGTCGGAGCCGGACTGGTGATCGTCACGGGTCATCACGGCCTCAAAGCCGTGCGCGCGCACGGCCTCCGCCACGGCCTCGGTGTCTGTCGCCACCACGACCCGGCCAAGCCCGGCCTCGGCGCCGCGGCGGGCGACATGGACGATCATCGGCACGTCAAAAATGTCGGCCAGCGGCTTGCCCGGCAGGCGGGTCGAGGCCATGCGGGCCGGGATCAGGATGAGCGTTGACATCGGTGCGACGGGGCGTTGCAAAAGAGGGCTGGCGAAAGTGGCAAAAGGTCTCACTGGAAGCGCCCTTATAGGTGTTGCAACGCCGGAGCAAAAGACCTAGTTTCCGCCCGATTTGACCGGGCTGAGAGGTCGGTTCGGGACACCGACGGACGGAGTGGACGGATCGGTCCGCCGGAAAAGGGAGCAAGGGGCGTATGGATTCCAACGAAGTCAACAAGCTGCTCGCCGGTCTCCTTGGCACCGTCTTTGTCGTCTTCTCGGTCGGCATCGTCTCCGACGCGCTGTTTGCGTCGCCCGCGCCCGAGAAGCCCGGCTTCGCCATCGAGGCGGCAGAGCCCGCCGAAGGCGCCGCCGCCGCCCCGGCCGCGGAAGCCAAGCCGATCGCCGACCTGCTCGCCACCGCCAATGTCGAGGCGGGCGCGGCCGTGTTCAAGAAATGCCAGGCCTGCCATTCCGGCGAGAAGGGTGGTCCGAACAAGGTCGGCCCCGATCTCTGGGACATTATCGACCGACCCGTCGCCGAGCATGAGGGCTTCGCCTATTCAGCCGGCATGAAGGATTTTTCCAAGGGCGGCGCCGAGAAGTGGACGTACGACAACCTCAACCATTTCATCACTTCGCCGAAGAAGTTCGTCAAGGGCACGGCGATGGGCTTTGCCGGCCTGCCGAAGGACGAGGACCGCGCCAACGTGATCGCCTATCTGCGTACGCTGTCGGACAGCCCGAAG
>NZ_RZOT01000810.1:0-1643 GCF_003999085.1 Mesorhizobium sp. M4A.F.Ca.ET.090.04.2.1 | reverse complement strand
TCCTGGAGCAGTTGCGGATAGGCGGCCACCCGGGCCGCCAGTCCTTTCAGCAGCTCATTGTCGGGATAGTGCTGGGCGGCCACGTCGACCAGCGGCTTGAGATCGACGGCGACCACAGAGGCATCGAGCTTGCCGGTCGGGCTCTCTGGGAAATCCTTGATCCGCCCTGTGGCGCTGATCGAGGTGCCGGCCAGGCCACCGACCGACAGCCGGTCGATCTCGAGCAATCCCTTACGCAGCCTCAGCGCCGTGTCGACCATGTCGGCCGTCAGCCCGCCGGCGCTGACCGGCCCGGCCTTGATCTGGAAGTCGAGGTCGCGGTCGGAAAACCGGTTGGCGCCCTTGTCGCTGACGAAGATCGAGGCGAAAGCCGCCAGCCCGTCGACGTCGAGCTCGCCGCCCTCCAGCCGCATCAGCACCGAAGGCCTGGCGTCGTCCGGCTGGCTGGAATCGATGCGGCCGGAAAACTTCGCCTTGCCGAGGATCAGTTCGAGATCGCTGAAGGCCTGCCGCTTTTCGCTGAGATCGACCTTGGCCTTGAAACCGGCGGCCGGCAGCCGGCGGATCGCCTCGTCGACATCCCTGGACAACCAGGCGGCGAAGCCCGACGGCTGCGCCACGGCGAGCAGCAGCGAGCCGCTGAAGCCGAAATGGTCCTCGACGCTGAGCATGCCGTTGGCTTCGAGAGTGGCGCGGCCGGGCAAGGTCGCGGCAAGCGACTTCACCGACCAGCCGCCTTCGGCCGGCTCGGCCGAGAGGTGGACGTCGCGCACCGTCGTGTCACCGGCGACCACGGCCGGCAGTCTCACCTCGACGGTCCCTGGGATGGTCGGCTTCGGCATATGCAGAAGCGCCTGCTCCAGCGCATTGACGCGCTGGTCGAGCGTTACGCCGGTGACTGCGGCGGCGCCGACGGCTTCATCGAACTGCACCTGCGCGCCATTGGCCTCGATCGAAAAGCGCGGGTTCGGTCCGAGATTGACGGAGGCTTTGCCGTCGGCGGTATACGGATTGTCGAGCGGTCCGGTCTCGAAGCGGAACTCGTCGAAGGCGAGCTTCTGGTGATCGAGCGAGAACTTGCCGTTGAGCCGGAAGCCTGGATCTGGCTTGCCGGCCGAGACCTTCACCGTCTCGCCGCCGGTGCCGCGCAGCTCGGCCGAATTCCTGTCGTTGCCGGAGATCTTGAACTGGCCGGAATAGGCGACGGCGCCCTTGACGAGGCCGGCATTGCCGTCGGTCTCGATGACCAGCGGATAGGCGTCCGGATCGGCCTTCAGCCGCAGCCGCATCTGGCCATTGCCTTCGGCTCTGCCGGTCGAGGCAGTGACATTGGTGCGCAGCCCGTCGAGCTTGAGCGTTCCATCCATCCGCCATGGCCCGGCGAGCGACTTCGCCGAGATGGTCGAATTGATCTCGGAAATCAGGTGGCTGCGCCCGCCGGCGGCATGGCGCAAGGCGACCTCGCCTTCCGTCACCGTCAGCTTCTCGATCGCGATCTGGTTGAGATCGAAGGGCGAGGTCGGCCGCATCGCCCAGTCGACCGTGCCGTCGGCGGCGATGTCGATCGTCGCCTTCGGCCGCACCAGCCGCATGTCGAAGATCAGCACCTCGCCACGCAGGAAGGGTGCCAGCTCCGCATCCAT
>NZ_RZOT01000080.1:0-14166 GCF_003999085.1 Mesorhizobium sp. M4A.F.Ca.ET.090.04.2.1 | reverse complement strand
CCCGAAATCTCGGTCGACGTCGTCCTGACCGACCATGTCATCGACCTGATGGAGGAGCGCGCCGACGTCGCCATCCGCGCCGGGCCACTCGGCGAATCGCGGCTGGTGGCGCGCAAGCTCGGACAGAGCGGCGTGGTGGTGGTCGCAGCACCCTCTTACCTCGATGCGCACGACACGCCGCGCACGCCGGCCGATCTCGACCGCCACAACCGCATGGGCTTCCGCTTCGCGCGCCATATCGACGGCTGGCCGTTTGCCGACAGGGCCGGCCGTGCCACCGTAGTCCCAATCAAGGGCAATGCCCAGGTCAGCGACGGCGAGGCGATGCGGCTGATGGCGCTTGCCGGCGCGGGCATCGCCCGGCTGGCGCGCTGGCATGTCGAGCCCGACATCGCCGCCGGCCGGCTGGTGCCGTTGCTCGAGGATTTCAATCCCGGCGACGAGGAAATGACCCACGCCGTCTATGTCGGCCAGGGCAAGCACCTGCCGGCCAGGGTGCGTGCCTTTCTCGATTTTCTGGTCGAAACGGTGCGGCTCTGAACGGGGCACGAAAAATGCCGCGCGCCCGAGGGACGCGCGGCTGCTCAGACGAAGCGGACGAACTAGGCCTTCGGCACGAACGGCGCCGGGCGCCGGCCAGCGCCCTGCCGCTCCAGCATCCAGCCAGGATATTCGGAGGGCAGTGTGCTGACCTCGTCCAGCCTGGCGATATCCTCGGCGTCGAGCTTCAGCGCGGTGGCGGCGAGGTTCTGCTCGAGCTGGTCCATGCGGCTGGCGCCGATGATGACGCTCATCACGAAGGGTTTTGCCAGCACGTAGCCGAGCGCCACGGTGGCAACGCTGACATCGTGCTTCCTGGCGAGTTCGCGCATGACAGCGACGGCTGCCCAGGCGCGATCCTCGTTGACCGGCGGAAAGTTGAAGGAGGCGCGTCGGCCTTCGCCATTGCCAGGCGCGCCCGGACCGTATTTGCCGGAGAGCAGCCCGCCGGCCATCGGTGACCAGACCATCAGGCCGAGCTTCTCCTCATTGAGCAGCGGCACGATCTCGCGTTCGAGGTCGCGGCCGGCGATCGAATAGTAGGATTGCACGGTTTCGAAGCGGGCAAGGCCCCTGCGCTCGGCAATGCCCAGCGCCTTGGCGATGCGCCAGGCCTGCCAGTTCGAGACGCCGACGTAACGCACCTTGCCGCTGGACACGAGATCGTCGAGCGCCCGCAGCGTCTCGTCGATCGGGCTCACCGTGTCGGTGCCGTGCAGCTGGTAGAGGTCGATGTGATCGAGCTGCAGCCGTTCGAGGCTGGCGTCGACCGAATCCATGATGTGGCCGCGCGAGGAGCCGCGCTGGTTCGGGCCCTCGCCCATGACGCCATGCACCTTGGTGGCGATGATGACGTCCGACCTTTTGACGCCGAGATCGCGGAGCGACTGGCCGAGCAGTCTTTCGGAGGCGCCGAATGAATAGACGTCGGCCGTGTCGAAGAAGTTGACGCCGGCGGCAATCGAGCGGCCGACGATCTCGTTGACGCCTTTCTGGTCGAGGCTGGCGATCAGGCCCCATTGGGCGTTCTCGCCGGCGGCGCCGAAGGTCATGGTGCCGAGGCAAAGTTCGGAGACGAACAGGCCGGTGTTTCCGAGTTGATTGTAGCGCATGTTGGGAGCTCCAGGGAGATGGGAATGACGCTGGAGAAAATAGGAACGGTACGTTCCGTTTCAAGAGCTTGGAGCAAGCGTGGCGAGCAACTGGCTCAAGAGAACCGTCGGGCAGCCACCGCTAGGCAGTAGGTGGTTCCCAGGGATTAAGTACGGTAACGCCGATGTCTTCGAAGTCAGACATTGCGCGTAACCACGATTAGGTCATGGACGAGGGCTGTCGCTGCTATCAGTGTGTCTGCGCTACCTCGCGTACGACCTGCCGTGATGCGGCCCCTGCCAACGCAATCTCTTCGGTGATTGGAAGAATGCAGTCTGCATTGTCTCTTCGCAACTCTCGCAGCCAGATATCGAGCCGGGCCGCCCTTTCAGGGTCAACCTTGCGCTGCTTGACGATCCCTCGCTCGATCTCGCCAAGGGTAATGACGCTAAGGCTGATCGACGCCGGATCGATCGAAGCCACCCACGCAGGCGGCTTCGGCAGGCGCCTCTGCGTATCCGAAGCGACGTTCGTATCCAGCAGGTATATTCAGAGGTCGATGTCCCGGATCATCGTATTCCGGCGACGGGTGATTTCCTCGTCAAACTCATCGTCCCACCCGGGGCCGGTCAGAAGATATTCGGCAAGCGATTTCTTCTTTCCGGCAAGGCGATCGTAGTCCTCCACGGACAGGACAACTGCAGCCCGTTCACCGCGAAGTGTCACGGTCTGTGGCCCTTCGGTTCGCGCCCGCTGAAACACTTTCGAAAAATTGTTTTTTGCGTCCTGTAGATGCCAGTTCATGAAGACCGTCCTAGCTAGCTTGGCTGGATATACATCTGGCAAGCCTTTGCGGCGAGGTTCATCGCCCAGTTATCGGCTGCCGAAGATCGCCGAGCCGACCCTGACGCTGGTCGCGCCGAAGGCGATCGCCGTCTCGTAGTCGCCGGACATGCCCATCGACAGCTTTGCGACCCCAGCCTCCTTGCCGAGCTTCTCCAGCAGCGCGAAATGCGGGCCGGGGTTCTCGTCGGCTGGCGGAATGCACATCAGGCCTTCGACCGCAAGGCCGTGGACCTCGCGGCAGCGCTTGACGAAGGCGACCGCCTCGCGCGGCTCGATGCCGGCCTTTTGCGGCTCCGAGCCGGTGTTGACCTGAACGTAGAGTTTTGGTGTCCGGCCCTGTCTCGCCATCTCCTTGGCGAGTTCGGCGGCGATCTTCTCGCGGTCCACGGTCTCGATGACGTCGAACAGCGTGACCGCTTCCCTGGCCTTGTTCGACTGCAGCGGACCGATCAGATGCAATTCGATGCCGGGAAATAGATGCTTCAGCGCCGGCCATTTGCCTTGCGCTTCCTGCACGCGGTTTTCGCCGAAGACGCGCTGGCCGGCCTCGATGACCGGGCTGATCGATGCGGCCTCGAAGGTCTTCGACACCGCCACCAGCGTGACCGCGCCTTGGTCGCGGCCGGCCTCGCGCTCGGCGGCGGCAATCCTTGCCTTGACGGCAAAAAGCTGTTCGACGGCGCTCGTCATGCCCATATCCTGCCTGTAGTTTTGGTCCTCGCCGGCTCGCCGCAGTTGACGGGTCCGGCAATCCATGATGAACACCGCGACGACATTTTCCTGGGCCGCCGGGCATTGCCCCGCGGTTCGTGCCAGCTTTTAAGTGAAAAACATCCGATGGCAACCGAACGATACAATCCGCGCGCGTCAGAGCCCAAATGGCAGAAGGCCTGGGCCGAAAAGAAGCTGTTCGAGGCCGACAACGCCGATCCGAAGCCGAAATACTACGTGCTCGAGATGTTCCCCTATCCGTCGGGGCGCATCCATATCGGCCATACCCGCAACTATACGATGGGCGACGTCGTGGCGCGCTACAAGCGCGCCAAGGGTTTTAACGTGCTGCACCCGATGGGCTGGGATGCCTTCGGCATGCCGGCCGAGAACGCGGCGATGCAGAACAAGGTCCACCCCAAGGACTGGACCTATGAGAACATCGCCACCATGCGCGAGCAGCTCAAGGTCATGGGCCTGTCGCTGGACTGGGCGCGCGAGTTCGCCACCTGCGACGTCGACTACTACCACCGCCAGCAGATGCTGTTCCTCGACTTCGTCGAGAAGGGGCTGGTGACGCGCAAATCCTCCAAGGTCAACTGGGACCCGGAGGACATGACGGTGCTCGCCAACGAGCAGGTCATCGACGGTCGCGGCTGGCGCTCCGGCGCGCTGGTCGAGCAGCGGGAACTGACGCAGTGGTTCTTCAAGATCACCGACTTCGCGCAGGACCTGCTGGATTCGCTCGAAGGCCTCGACGAATGGCCGGAGAAGGTCAAGCTGATGCAGCACAACTGGATCGGCCGCTCGGAAGGGCTGCTGATCCGCTGGCCGCTGGCCAAGCCGGTCGCCGGCGAGCATGAGCTGGAGGTCTACACGACCAGGCCGGACACTATCTTCGGCGCCTCGTTCATGGCGGTCGCCGCCGACCATCCGCTGGCCAAGAAGGCTGCCGAGGATAATGTCGAGCTGGCCAAGTTCATCGACGAGGTCCGCCACATGGGCACCTCGGTGGCGGCGCTGGAGACGGCCGAGAAGAAGGGCTTCGACACCGGCATCCGCGTCGTCCATCCGTTCGACGAGAACTGGACGCTGCCGGTCTATGTCGCCAATTTCGTGCTGATGGAATACGGCACCGGCGCCATCTTCGGCTGCCCGTCCGGCGACCAGCGCGACCTCGACTTCGCCAACAAATACGGCCTGCCGGTGATCCCGGTGGTGATGCCGGAAGGCGGCGACGCCAAGACCTTCCAGATCATCGAGGAGGCCTATGTCGACGACGGCGTGATGATCAATTCGCGCTTCCTCGACGGCATGAAGCCGGAGAAGGCCTTCGACGAGGTGGCCAGGCTTCTGGAAAAGAAGACAATCGGTAACCGGCCGATGGCCGAGCGCAAGGTGAACTTCCGCCTGCGCGACTGGGGCATTTCGCGCCAGCGCTATTGGGGCTGCCCGATCCCGATGATCCATTGCGAGGATTGCGGGGTGGTGCCGGTGCCGAAGGCCGACCTGCCGGTCAAGCTGCCCGACGACATCGAGTTCGACCGGCCGGGCAACCCGCTCGATCGCCACCCCACCTGGCGGCACGTCAATTGCCCGCAATGCGGCAAGCCGGCGCGGCGCGAGACGGACACGATGGACACGTTCGTCGATTCGTCCTGGTATTTCGCGCGCTTCACCGCGCCCTGGGCCAACGATCCGACCGACCCGAAGGCGGCCAATGAGTGGCTGGCGGTCGACCAATATATTGGCGGCATCGAGCACGCGATCCTGCACTTGCTCTATTCGCGCTTCTTCACCCGCGCCATGCGCGAGACCGGCCATCTCGATCTCGCCGAGCCGTTCAAGGGCCTGTTCACGCAAGGCATGGTGGTGCATGAGACCTACCGTGTCGGCGGCCCGTCCAACAACGGACGCTGGCTGTCGCCGAGCGAAGTCAGGCTCGAGGACGATGGCGGCAAGCGCCGCGCCGTCGACATCGCCACCGGCGAGGAGGCCGTCATCGGCCCGCTTGAGAAGATGTCGAAGTCGAAGAAGAACACGGTGAGCCCGGAAGAGATCACCGACGGCTACGGCGCCGATACCGCGCGCTGGTTCATGCTGTCGGATTCGCCGCCCGAGCGCGACGTCGAATGGACCGACGACGGCGCCGCCGGCGCGCATCGCTTCGTCCAGCGCATCTGGCGCCTGGTGTCGATCGCGGCCGAATCGCTGGCCGGCGTCAAGCCAGAGGCGGCGCGGGAGGGCGAGGCGGGCGCTGTCTCCAAGGCCGCGCACAAAATCCTCAAGGCGGTCGGCGAGGATATCGAGAAGCTCGGCTTCAACCGCGCCATAGCCCGCATCTACGAGCTGGCCAATGCATTGACCACGCCGCTCAACGAGGCGGCAGAAGGCAAGGCCGATGCGGCGCTGAAAGGCGCCTGCCGCGAGGCGGTGGAGATCCTAGTGCATCTGATGGCGCCGGTCATGCCGCATCTGGCCGAGGAGTGCTGGGAGACGCTGGGCGGCACCGAAATGGTCGCCGAACGGCCATGGCCGGTCTTCGATCCGGCGCTCGTCGTCGACAACGAGATCGTGCTGCCGGTGCAGGTCAACGGCAAGAAGCGCGGGGATTTGACAATTGCCCGCGACGCGGACCAAGGTGCGGTCGAAAAAGCGGTGCTGGCCCTCGACTTCGTGCAGAAAGCGCTGGAAGGTAAGGCGCCCCGCAAGGTGATCATCGTGCCGCAGAGGATCGTCAATGTCGTTGCCTGATTTCGGAAAGACGACGCGCTCGCTCCGCCGCACCGCGCTGTACGGCCTGGTCGCCTCGCTGGCATTGGTGTCGGCCTGCACCGTCAGGCCGCTCTATTCGAACGCGCCGCTTACCGCCGGCTCGACTGTCGGCGCCGCCGCCGAACTGGCGTCGATCTCGGTCAAGCCGGTCAAGACCCGCTATGCCCAGCAGGTGCGCAATAATCTGATCTTCGCGCTCGGCCAGGGCGCCGGCGAACCGGCTACGCCTGCCTATACGCTCGATCTCGGCGTCACCGAGCTGGTCGAATCGGCGGCCCTGGTGCAGATCCAGACCGACGAGGACGAACCGACGGCCGGCACGGTGACATTGACCGCGAATTATGTACTGCGGGACACCACCGGCACGGTCATCGCCACGGGCAAGCGCTCGGTGCCGTCATCCTTCGACCGGCCGCGTCAGGAATATGCATCTTACCGGGCGCAGATCGATGCCGAGAACCGCGCAGCGCGCGAGCTGGCGGACCTGCTCAGGCTCGCCGTCGCGCAGGACTTGATCAAGCACGGCAAGTAGGCCTGAGGCGTATTGATATTCAGGTGAGGCCGGCCTGCCTTCAAGTACGCTCCGCTCTGGCTCTCGGAAACCACCGTTCTCGGCGTGGCTTGACCTGACTCTCAACACACCCAAGCGCACAAGTATGCATTCACCAAAAAAGGCCGGTCGCCCGGCCTTTTTTCTTACCTGACGAGATCAGCCGATTTTCTGGCCGGTCTTGGCCCAGTCGGCGAGGAAGGCGGCGAGGCCCTTGTCGGTCAGCGGATGGCTGACCAGCGCCTTCAGCGTCGCCGGCGGCGCGGTGATGACGTCGGCGCCGATCAGCGCCGCCTGCTTGACGTGGTTCACAGTGCGCACCGAGGCGGTCAGGATCTCGGTCTGGAAGTCGTAATTGTCGTAGATCTGCCTGATCTCCTGGATCAGCTCCATGCCGTCCGAGCCGGTGTCGTCGATGCGGCCGACGAAGGGCGAGATGAAGGAGGCGCCGGCCTTGGCGGCGAGCAGCGCCTGGTTGGCGGAGAAGCAGAGCGTGACGTTGACCATGCGCTTCATCTCGGTGCGGATCGTCTTGCAGGCCTTCAGCCCGTCGAGTGTCAGCGGCACCTTGATGCAGACATTGGGGGCGATCTTGGCCAGTACCTCCGCCTCGGCCATCATCTGCTGGTATTCGGTCGCCACGACCTCGGCCGAGACCGGACCTTCGACGATGTCGCAGATCTGCTTGGTGACCTCGGCAATCTTGCCGCCCGATTTCAGGATCAGCGAGGGATTGGTGGTGACGCCATCGAGCAGCCCCAGATCGTTCAGCTCGCGGATTTCCTTGATATCGGCGGTGTCGACAAAAAATTTCATCGCGGTCTCCTGAAGATTTTCATGTGCATGACATGCAGCTTGGGGGTCGGCCTTTGCTCTAGACCAAAGTCGGGGCAAGGTCACGCCTCATGATGGAAGATTCGCCCTTTGTCGCCGCCGCGCCGGTGCTGGTGCCGATGCCGGCCGAGCGGCCCTACACCTATGCGGTGCCGGCCGGCATGCGCGTGGTGCCGGGCTCGATCGTGCGCGTGCCGCTGGGCCCCCGCCAGGTCGCCGGCATCGTCTGGGACGGCGCCGTCGAAACGGTCGACGCAAGGAAATTGCGGCCGATCGAGCTGGTCTTCGATTGCCCGCCGATCGACCGCGCGATGCGCCGCTTCGTCGACTGGATCGCGCAGTACACGCTGTCGGCCCCGGGCATGGTGGCGCGCATGCTGCTGCGTGCGCCGGAGGCCTTCGACCCGGAGCCCTGGATCGAAGGCCTGCAGCTCACCCTGGCTAGACCCGACCGGATGACCGAGGCGAGGGCGCGCGTGCTGGAGACGGCCGAGGGCGGCCTTGCCTGGACGCGCTCGGGCCTGGCGCATGCGGCCGGCGTATCGTCGGCGGTCATCGACGGCTTGCGGGCGCAAGGCGTGTTCGAGACGGTGATGATCCCGCCGCGGCCGGTGGTGGCAGCGCCTGATCCGGCCTATGCGCAGCCGACGCTGATGCCCGACCAGGAGGACGCGGCGGCCATGCTGCGCGCCGGCGTCGCGGCGAACGCCTTTGGCGTCACCCTGCTCGACGGCGTCACCGGATCCGGCAAGACGGAAGTCTATTTCGAGGCGGTGGCGGCGGCGCTCGACCAGGGCAAGCAGGTGCTGATCCTGCTGCCGGAAATCGCGCTGACGCACGCCTTCCTGGAACGCTTCCAGGACCGTTTCGGCGCCAAGCCGGCGGAATGGCACTCGGACCTGCCGCCGAGAATGCGCGAAAAAGTCTGGCGGCAGGTGGCGGAAGGCGGCGTGCGCGTTGTTGCCGGGGCGCGCTCGGCGCTGTTCCTGCCGTTCCCGGAGCTCGGCCTGATCGTCGTCGACGAAGAGCACGACCCCGCCTACAAGCAAGAGGACCGCGTCTTCTACAATGCGCGCGACATGGCGGTGGTGCGCGGCCACATAGGCGGCTTCCCGATCGTGCTCGCCTCGGCGACGCCGTCGGTCGAAAGCCGGGTCAATGCCAGCCAGGGCCGCTATCATCGGGCAGTGCTTTCGTCGCGCTTTGCCGAGGCGGCGCTGCCCGACTTGAAGTCGATCGACATGCGACGGGCGCCGCCGGCGCGCGGCGGTTTCCTGTCGGCCGTCCTGCTCGAGCAAATGGAGCGCACGCTAGGGAAAAAAGAACAGTCGCTGCTGTTCCTCAACCGGCGCGGCTATGCGCCGCTGACGCTTTGCCGTGTGTGCGGCCATCGCTTCGGCTGTCCGGTCTGCTCGGCCTGGCTGGTCGAGCACCGCTTCCGCGGCCAACTCGTCTGCCACCATTGTGGGCACAATGAGCGGCGGCCGGAGTCCTGCCCGGAATGCGGCACGCTCGACCATCTCGTCGCCTGCGGTCCCGGCGTCGAGCGCATCGCCGAGGAGGTGGTGACGCATTTTCCGGACGCCCGCACCATCGTCTTGTCGTCGGACCTGATGGGTGGCGTGCGCCGGCTGCGGCTCGAGTTGGAAGCCATCGCCAATGGCGAGGCCGACATCGTCATCGGCACGCAACTCGTCGCCAAGGGCCACAATTTTCCCAATATGACACTGGTCGGCGTGGTCGACGCCGATCTCGGCCTCGCCAATGGCGATCCGCGCGCCGCCGAGCGCACCTTCCAGCTGCTCAGCCAGGTGACGGGCCGCGCCGGCCGCACCGGCAAGAAGAGCCTCGGTCTGCTGCAGACCTACCAGCCGGACCATCCGGTGATGCGGGCCATCGTCTCCGGTGACGCCGAGGCCTTTTACGAGCGCGAGATCGCCGAGCGCGAGCGGGCGGCGCTGCCGCCCTTCGGCCGGCTCGCCGGCGTCATCGTCAGCGCCGCGACGCGGGCCGAAGCGGAGGCGCATGCGCGCGGCCTGCGCCGCACCGCGCCGCAGGCGGCGGACCTGTTCGTGCTGGGCCCGGCCGAGGCGCCGTTGTCACTGCTCGGCGGGCGCCACCGCTTCCGCCTGCTGATCCAGGGCGAGCGGCGCGCCGACATGCAGGGCTTCATCCGCGCCATGCTGGCCGAAGGGCCGAAATTGCGCGGCTCGGTTCGGGTGCAGGTCGATATCGATCCGCAGAGCTTTTTGTGAGATTACGAAACTACTCCCGTGGACCAGTCTCAGCGAAGGGGTCCAGGTAGGGTACATCCAGAACCGCAAAATGCCGGACATTGGCCGTCAAGACTGAGAGGCCATTCAAACGAGCGGTCGCGGCGATCAGGATGTCCGCCAAGCCCGGGTTAAAGCCTCTGGCGAGAGCGGCATCCTCCAATTTGCCGGCTTCCCTCGCGATTGCCGTGTCGACTGGCAGAATGCGCTGGTCGAATTCCGCCAGCAGCCGTTCGAACCATTCGCCAATACGTGCCGCCTTCGAATTCGCGCCAGATCGCTTCAGCTTCGCAATGCCCTTTTCCACCTCCAGAACGACAATGGAAGACATATGCCATGAGCCGCGCGCCCGCTGTTCGGCAACCCATGTCTGAACGTGCGAGGGAAGGGGAGCACGGTCAGGTTCAAAGGCCGACAGGAACGACGTATCCAGCAGATAGCCAGTCAAAACTCGACGTCCCGGGACGGCGATTCGTTTCGCTCAAACTCGATGCCGCCGGGGTAATGAAGCAGGAAATCCACGAAGTCCTGCTGGCTGTTTTGCGGATAGAGCTTCTGCCCCTCTTCAATCGGGACAACCATGGCCGTTGGTTTGCCATGCTTTGTGATGACGGTAGGCTCACCATTCTCGGCGGCCTCGACGAGCGCTGAGAAACCTGCCTTGGCCTCCCGAACCTGCATCGTCTTCATAACTGCCTCCTTGTAGTCTCATGTGGTCATAATATAGGAATTGCTGGAAAGGAACAGCCACCGTGAAAACCCTTGGCCTCATCGGCGGCATGAGCTGGGAATCGACCGCCATCTACTATCGACTGCTCAACGAGATCGTGCGTGAGCGGCTCGGTGGCCTCCATTCGGCGAAGCTGCTTCTGTGGTCGTTCGACTTCGCCGAGATCGGCGAGCGCCAGCATGCCGGCGACTGGCGGGGAGCGGGCGTGCTTCTTGTCGAGGCTGCGCGCAAGCTGGAGGCGGGTGGTGCGGACGGCCTGGTGGTCTGCACCAACACCATGCACAGGCTGGCGGATGAGGTACAGGCGGCAGTGTCGATACCGCTAATCCACATCGCCGATGCTACGGCGGTCGCGGTCAGGGATGCCGGCGTCCGGCGGCCGGCGCTGCTCGCCACGCGCTTCACCATGGAGCAGGATTTCTACAAGGGCCGGCTTGCCGAGAAGTATGGCCTGCAGCCGGTGGTGCCCGGCCAGGCCGGCCGCGACATGGTACACCGGGTGATCTATGACGAACTCTGCCAAGGCATCGTCAAATCCGAATCGCATGTGGCCTATGTCGAGGAAGTTGGCCGCCTGCGGCGCGATGAGAACATCGACGGCGTCATCATGGGCTGCACCGAGATCACCATGCTGATCGGCCAGGCGGACTTCGACATTCCGGTGTTCGACACCACGCGCCTGCACGCCGAGGCGGCGGTCGCATTCGCCCTGTCTTGATACGCCTTCCTAAAGTTCCGGCGCCATCTGGCGCGCGGCTTTTCCTCCGCTAGAATGCCCCGGTTTTCAAACAGGCATTTACGAGGGGGCAAGATGGAATTTGCGTTTCCGTGGCCGATGAGCCAGGGCGAGTGGCTGGCATGGTCGAGCGCCGTGGCGACCTTGCTGATCGGCCTGTTGCTGTTCCTGGCGCCGAACCTCGCTTTCAGGATCCTCAGGCTGCAGGCCAGGCCGGAGAAGGCGGCGGCGATCGCCGAGGGGCGCGGCCGCATGTCGGGCTTCTATCTCGGCGTCAGCCTGTGCTGCATCCTGCTCGCGCAGCCGCTGCTTTACATGGCGCTCGGCTTCTCCTGGCTGTTCACCGCTTTCGGCCGTTTGCTGTCGATGATGTCGGACGGCGCCAACACCCCTTTCAATTGGGCTTCCATCGTGGTTGAACTGGTGCTGGCGGCGTTGCCGCTGGCCTTTGCTTTCGGCTTTTTGCCCTGAATCACCGACTAATCCGCCGCTTGCGGCCGGGCTCTACCGCCGGATGCGACAAAAGTGCCTGAAAACCATGCCGGACGACGCATTGCGGTCTTAAAAGGCCTGTGCTAGACGGCAATCGACTTTCGGCCGGGGATAGCGGAAGCCGCGCCTCCGTGCTTGGAAAAATGCAGTAAGGTCAAAGATTTAGCCAGAGTTCTCGCTCGCGCCAACAATCTGCGGCCTGTCAGACAAGAGAAAAGACGGTCCGTGGCTCAATCGTCATCGCCAATCTCAGCTGTCGCAGAACGCTATGCGGGTTCGCTGTTCGAACTCGCGCTGCAGGCAAATTCGGTCGCCCAGGTCGAGGCCGACCTCACCAGTTTCGAGGCGCTGCTTGAAGGCAGCGCCGATCTTTCCCGGCTGATCAACAGCCCGGTGTTCTCCAGCGAGGATCAGGCCAAGGCGATCGCCGCGATCGTCGCCAAGGCAAAGCTCGGCGGGCTCGCCGGCAATTTCCTGCGCGTCGTCGCCAAGAACCGCCGCCTGTTCGCAGTGCCCGGCATGATCAAGGCTTTCCGCCGCATCGCCGCCGATCATCGTGGCGAGGCTTCGGCCGAGGTCACCTCGGCGCATGCGCTGACGGCGGCGCAGGAGACCGAACTGAAGGCGGCGCTGAAGGGCGTTGCCGGCAAGGACGTGGCCATCACGGTCACCGTCGACCCGTCGCTGCTCGGCGGGCTGGTGGTCAAGATGGGCTCGCGCCAGATCGATACGTCGCTCAAAACCAAACTCAATTCGCTCAAGCTTGCACTGAAAGAGGTCGGCTGATGGACATCCGCGCCGCGGAAATTTCCGCAATTCTGAAAGACCAGATCAAGAATTTCGGCAAGGAGGCCGAGGTCTCCGAAGTCGGCCAGGTGCTGTCCGTCGGTGACGGCATCGCCCGCGTCTATGGCCTCGACAATGTCCAGGCCGGTGAAATGGTCGAATTCCCCGGCGGCATCCGCGGCATGGCGCTGAACCTCGAAGCCGACAATGTCGGCGTCGTCATCTTCGGCAACGACCGCGACATCAAGGAAGGCGACACCGTCAAGCGCACCGGCGCCATCGTCGACGCGCCTGTCGGCATGGGCCTGCTCGGCCGCGTCGTCGATGCGCTCGGCAACCCGATCGACGGCAAAGGCCCGATCAAGGCGACCGAACGCAAGCGCGTCGACGTCAAGGCGCCCGGCATCATTCCGCGCAAGTCGGTGAACGAGCCGATGTCGACCGGCCTCAAGGCCATCGATGCGCTGATCCCGGTCGGCCGCGGCCAGCGCGAGCTGGTCATCGGCGATCGCCAGACCGGCAAGACCGCGATCATTCTCGACACGATGCTGAACCAGAAGTCGGTGCACGAAAACGGCCCCGAAAAGGAAAAGCTCTACTGCGTCTACGTCGCCGTCGGCCAGAAGCGCTCGACCGTCGCGCAGTTCGTCAAGGTTCTCGAGGAGCGCGGCGCGCTTGAATATTCGATCGTCGTTGCCGCCACCGCTTCCGACCCGGCGCCGATGCAGTTCCTGGCGCCGTTCACCGGCGCCACCATGGGCGAATATTTCCGCGACAACGGCATGCACGCGCTGATCAGCTATGACGACCTGTCGAAGCAGGCCGTCGCCTATCGCCAGATGTCGCTGCTGCTGCGCCGCCCGCCGGGCCGCGAAGCCTATCCGGGCGACGTCTTCTACCTGCACTCGCGCCTGCTCGAGCGCGCCGCAAAGCTCAACGACGATCTGGGCGGCGGTTCGCTGACCGCGCTGCCGATCATCGAGACGCAGGCCAACGACGTGTCGGCCTACATCCCGACCAACGTGATCTCGATCACCGACGGCCAGATCTTCCTCGAAACCAACCTGTTCTTCCAGGGCATCCGCCCGGCGGTCAATGTCGGCCTGTCGGTGTCGCGCGTCGGTTCGTCGGCGCAGATCAAGGCGATGAAGCAGGTTGCCGGCTCGATCAAGGGCGAGCTCGCGCAGTATCGCGAAATGGCGGCCTTCGCGCAGTTCGGCTCCGACCTCGACGCCGCCACGCAGCGCCTGCTGAACCGCGGCTCACGCCTGACCGAACTCCTGAAGCAGCCACAGTTCTCGCCGCTCAAGGTCGAGGAGCAGGTTGCGGTGATCTTCGCCGGCGTCAACGGTTACCTCGACAAGCTGGCGATCAACCAGGTCGGCAAGTTCGAGCATGGCCTGCTCAGCCACATGCGCTCGGCCGGCAAGGACGTGCTCGACGGCATTCGCAAGGAGAAGGCGCTGTCGGACGATCTGCGCGCCAAGCTCAAGGCCGAGATCGACGCCTTCGCCAAGACCTTCGCCTAAGAAGAAGCCGGACGCACGGGATCAGGTTTGAAGCATGCCTTCATTAAAAGACCTTCGTAACCGTATCGCCTCGGTCAAGGCGACGCAGAAGATCACCAAGGCGATGCAGATGGTCGCCGCGGCGAAGCTGCGCCGCGCGCAGGAAGCGGCGGAAGCGGCGCGTCCCTATTCCGAGCGGATGGGCGCGGTGCTGGCCAACATCACCCAGGCGATCGGCGGCGGCGGCGATGCTCCGGCGCTGATGACCGGCACCGGCAGGGACGACGTGCAAC
>NZ_RZOT01000809.1:0-1643 GCF_003999085.1 Mesorhizobium sp. M4A.F.Ca.ET.090.04.2.1 | reverse complement strand
TCTTCGTCTCGGTCGGCATGCTGTTCGACCCGTTCAGCCTGGTCAGCAATGGCTGGCCGATCCTGGCGACGCTGGCCATCATCCTGCTCGGCAAGTCGCTGGCCGCGTTCGTCATCGTCGTCGCCTTCCGCTACCCGATCGCGACGGCGCTGATGATCTCGGCCAGCCTGGCGCAGATCGGCGAATTCTCCTTCATCCTGGCCGAACTCGGTGTCGGCCTGAAGCTCCTGCCCGAGCAGGGTCGCGACCTGATCCTTGCCGGCGCCATCCTGTCGATCCTGCTCAACCCGCTGATGTTCCTGGCCATCGACTGGATGACACCGTGGCTGGAGGCACGCTCGGCCAAGGCATCGCCGCCGGAAGAGGCAAGGCCGATCGGCCCGGCGACCGAGCCCGGCCAGGTGGCTTCGGTGACGGCTTCGCCGCAAAAGCAAGACGGCCCGCCGCCAAGAACCGCGCTTACCGGCCATTCCATCCTGATCGGCTACGGCCGTGTCGGCAGCCTCGTCGGCGCGGCGCTGAAGCAAGCCGCCCTGCCCTTCCTGGTCATCGAGGACGCCGACAAGACGCTGGCGAAGCTGAAGGCCGATGGCGTCGAAACCATCGCCGGCAATGGCGCCAATGCGGACGTCTTTTCGGCCGCCAATCCGGAAGGCGCCAAGCGGCTGATCCTTGCAATTCCGAATGCCTTCGAGGCGGGTCAGATCGTGCTGCGCGCCCGCGCCGCCAACCCCGGCATCAATGTCATCGCCCGCGCCCACTCCGATGCCGAGGTCGAGCATCTCAAGGGACTCGGCGCCGACACCGTCATCATGGGCGAGCGCGAGATCGCGCGCGGCATCGTCGAGGTGGTGACGGGTAGGTCACCCGCTGGGTTGAAAGAGGTCGCCCGCGCCCCGGAGATCAAACCGCAAGCCGTTTGAGTTGCGCGTCCTGCACCAGCCAGGTTGATCAAGCGACAAATGCGGAGCCGCCGTTTTGCGCGATATCGCTGAGATATTTTGCCGGCGGCTTGCCCAGCGCCTTCTTGAACATGGTGATAAACGCCGTGACGGATTCATAGCCGAGATCGCCCGAGACCTGCTGCACGCTGGCGCCTGAGGCGAGTTCGCGCAGCGCCACGATCAGGTGCAGCTGCTGGCGCCAGCGCCCGAAGGTCAGCCCTGTCTCCTTCACGACGAGGCGTGCCAGACTGCTCTCGCTGAGCGCCACGCGGTTCGCCCATTCCGCTAGCGTGCTGCGGTCGGCGGGATCGTCCGCTAACGCCTCGGCGATCCGCCGCAAGCGCGGCTCGGCCGAAATCGGCAGGTGCAATTGCTGCACAGGCATGCGCGGCAGTTCGGCAAGCAGGATCCCTCCCAGGAAACCGCATCGTGCCTCCTCCGGCGCGCAATCCGACAGTTCGATGATCAGCTCGCGCAGCAGCGGCGAGATCGAAAGCGTGCAGCACCGGTCCGGCAATTCGGCGGCCCCCGGTTCGAGATAAACGAAGAAAATCCGCGCATTGGCGGTCGCGATGTTGCTGTGCTGCATGCCGCCCGGAATCCACACGGCGCAATGCGGCGGCACCATCCACAGGCCGCTCGGAACCCGACAGGTGACGCCGCCGCCCAGCGCGAAGACGAGCTGCCCCTTGCGATGCC
>NZ_RZOT01000808.1:0-1648 GCF_003999085.1 Mesorhizobium sp. M4A.F.Ca.ET.090.04.2.1 | reverse complement strand
CTCCGCTTGTCCCTTCGAATGTAGTGGTTGCCTGGGCCGGCGTCCATGCAGCCGAAGGGCCGGACCCTGACCGCCCTCCCTTCGGCAATGTCCGCTCCCGGGAATCTGACGGTCCGCTCGCCGCGGCTTCTTGCCGCCTGCCGCCGCATGCCTTAGGGGCAGTCACCGACAGATACCCAGCGCAGGAGCCCCGCCTTGAAACACCGGCTGAACATCATCATCGGCAGCACGCGACCCGGCCGCGCCGGCCCGATCTTCGCTGAATGGCTGGACGGCTTCGCGCGCGAGCACGGGAAATTCGAACCCGTGCTGACCGACATCGCTGCGTTCGAGCTGCCGATGCTGGACGAGCCGCATCATCCGAGACTCGCCAGATACGAGAAGGAGCACACGAAGGCATGGTCGAAGGCGATCGACGCCGCCGACGCTTTCGTCTTCGTAGCGCCGGAGTACAATTATTTCGTGGCTCCCGCGATCGTCAACGCGATCGACTATCTGCTCAAGGAGTGGCGCTACAAGCCGGCCGCCATCTTCAGCTATGGCGGCGTCTCCGGTGGCCTGCGCGCGGCGCAAGCGGTCAAGCCGCTTCTGACCGCGGTCGGAGTGATGCCGATCCCGGAGGGTGTGGCGCTGGCGGCCTACAAGACGCTGCTCGACAAGAACAGCGCTTTCCAGCCCGGCGAGCCGGTCCTCAACGGCGCCAGGACCATGTTGGACGAATTGTTCCGCTGGAGCGAGGCGCTGAGGCCGCTGCGAGCCGGCTAGGCCGGTCGGTATACGCTCCGGGCTTGTTCGCGCCATAAAGAGATGAAATGCTCCCGCAAATGACCGGGCCGGGGCGGTTTGGACTTTGCGTCTTCTTCTTGCGCTATTGCTGATCCTTTGGACAAGCGCCGCCGCCCTGGCGGAGCGGCGCGTGGCGCTGGTCATTGCCGACAACGACTACCGACTGATCCGGCCGCTTGCGAACCCCGTCAATGACGGCGAGGCGATGGAAGCGTCGCTGAAGAAGCTCGGCTTCGAGGTCGTGCTCGAGACCAACCGGGACCTGCGCCGCACGCGCCGCGCGCTCGACGATTTCCGTGAGGACGCCAAGGGCGCCGACGTGGCGCTGGTCTATTTCTCCGGCCATGGCGTCGAGATTTCCGGCGATAACCGGCTGCTGCCCGTCGATGCCGACGCCTCCTCGCTCGCCGCGCTGGACAAGACCAGCCTGCCGCTGGAAGAGGTGCGCGAAGCGGTCGCCGCCACGGCCAAGGTCGGCCTGATCGTGCTCGACGCCTGCCGCAGCGATCCCTTCGCCGGCGCGAGCGGCGAGGGCCGCGGCGCGACGTCGCTGGCCAAGGATGCCGCCGACAAGATCAGGCCGGGTCTCGGCCGCGTCGGGCGGGCGGAGAACATCCTGTTCGCCTTTGCCGCGGCGCCCGGCGAGACGGCCGCTGACGGATCCGGCCAGAACTCGCCCTTCACCGCGGCGCTGACCAAGTACCTCGGCACCGACGGACTCGAAATCCGCTCGGTGCTGACGCTGGTGCAGCAGGAGGTCTACGATCTCAGTCGCGGCAAACAGCTCCCCTATGTCGAAAGCGGCCTGCCGCAGTTGTTCTTCGCCGCTCACGTTCCGGCAGCTGTTCCTTGGTCGTGGCGG
>NZ_RZOT01000807.1:0-1656 GCF_003999085.1 Mesorhizobium sp. M4A.F.Ca.ET.090.04.2.1 | reverse complement strand
GGCGCCGCCGCTGCCGGCGGCGGCTGAGTAGCGACGCCGTTGTCGCGAGCCGCTGCGCGCCAGGAAGCCCGGCAAAACAACGCGTTGCGACACCGCCCTGAATCAATTCTTCAGACCGGCAGGATTACAAGTCGATGCGGAAGCGCAGGCTCTCGGCGCCGCCATAGGCGGCATCCTCGAAGAAGCGGCCGACGAGCTTGCCGCCATTAGCCAGGATCACCTTGTGCGAGGTCGGATTGCCGGGCTTGGCGGTAATCTCGACGAAGGGCAGGCCGACCGCCCTCGCCTCGCCGAGCATCAGCCGCAGCGCCTCCGTCGCATAGCCGCGCCCGCGCTTCCACGGCACCACCGCATAGCCGATATGGCCAAGCACATGAGACGGCAGCGCCGCCGTGCCGGGTTGCCAGCGGAAGCCGATCGAGCCGGCGGCCTCGCCGTCCCAGATCCAGCGCCGGAAGCCGGGCAGTCGCGGCACCGTTGTGCCGTCCGGCAAGGTGATCGGCGGCCCCCTGCCCTCGGGATCGTCGAGGCTGGCGAGGAAGGCGGCCGGGTCTTCCTCTATTGCCGCAAGCTGTTCGCGGGTCGCTTCCTCAAGCCGCACATTGTCCGGCGACCAGCCGCGCTCCAGCGCCGCCTTGTAGGACGGCAGATGTTCGAGCGCTGGTTTGACGATTTCAACCATGATGTATTCCGGCTTTGGGGTGGGCAGCTAAACTAGAAGTGTTTCGCAGATTGGCGCGAGGCCTTTTATGATTGGCTCGTGGTGATTCACCGCTGAGACACTGCGTTGATGGGGGGAACTATGCGATTGAGATATGTCCCGCTGGGTGTCGCTATCCTCGGCCTCCTGGCCACTGTCGTCGCCGTGACGGTATCGGCGCGATCCTTCGCCGCCCTGCAACCGTCCAACATTCCGGCCTGGCTGCACGCCCATGTTGGCGAGGGCGATGGTCAGATCGCAGCGGTCGTCCTGGAGCGGGCGCGCGCGCTTTACCTGAAAAAAGTGGCCGCCGGCGCCGTCAAGAACCCCTGCTACTTCGCCATGGATGCGACGCGTCCCGGCGATCTCGGCAATGGCGTGCTGGGGCGCCGCTACTACATCATCTGCGAAGCCAGCCAGTCGTTTCGCGCGATCTCGTCGGGCCACGGCGGCGGCCGCAACCTGAAAGGCAACGTCAATTTCTCAAACGGCAGGCGATGCGCCAAGAACTTCGGCAATGCGATGGATTCGGAATTGACCGCCGGTGGCGCCTATATGACCCGCGAGGCGAAAACCTCATTCAAGGGCTTCTATCGCACCGGCGCAAAACAGGACACCGCTTTCCTGCGCACCTTCATCCAGTTCGATGGCGAAGGCGAAGCCGCCAATGCCAGGCAGCGTGTTATTGGCGGCCACGCGGCCCAGGTGCTGCGCGGCATGTGCCTGCGCAAAAACCCGAACAGTTCTTACGCCGACCATGAAGGCATGGTGCCGTTCGGCAAGCTGGTGGACTATGCCGGCGGCCGCAGCAATGGCTGCACCAGCTGGTCGGCGGCCGATGCCACGCAGCTCATCGCGATGGTCAAGGGCAACCCGACGACGCTCTACATCTATCCGGAATCGCGCGACATCGCCGCCGCGGCGAGCGGCCATTCCGCTTCGAGCTCCTACTGGAA
>NZ_RZOT01000806.1:0-1661 GCF_003999085.1 Mesorhizobium sp. M4A.F.Ca.ET.090.04.2.1 | reverse complement strand
ATCAAGCACCCAGGATGTGTTGAGATTCAGGTCAGGCCGAGTCGAGAAGGGTGGCTTCCGAGAACCGGAGCGGAGCGTACTTTTGGGTACGCGAGCACCGGAAGCGCAGGAAGCCGCCGTTCGCAGGCCGGCCTCACCTGAATATCAACGCAGCCTAGGCTGCCGCCGTGTTCTCGCGCAGCAGACGCTCCGCCGCCGCGCGCGCCTCGTCGGTGATGGTGGCGCCGGCCAGCATGCGCGCAATCTCCTCCTGGCGCGCCGGCCGGTCCATCTCGGCAACGCCGGTGGCGACCTTGTCGGTGCCGCCGGATTTGGAGATCAGGAAATGCGTCGCCGCGCGCGCCGCCACTTGCGGCGCGTGGGTGACGGACAGCACCTGCACGCGCTTCGACAACCTGGCCAGCCGCTGGCCGATGGCATCCGCCACGGCGCCGCCGACCCCGGTGTCGATTTCGTCGAAGACCAGCGTCGGCGCCGAGCCGCGGTCGGCCAGCGCCACCTTCAGCGCCAGGAGGAAGCGCGACAGTTCGCCGCCGGAAGCGACCTTCATCATCGGCCCGGGCCTGGTGCCCGGATTGGTGCGCACCCAGAACTCGACCTGGTCGATGCCTTCTTCCATCCGGCTCGAGGCATCGCTCGCCAGCTCGACGATGAACTCAGCGCGTTCGAGCTTGAGCGCCGGCAATTCGGCCATCACCGCCCTGGTCAGGCCGACGGCGGCGGCATGGCGAAGCGAGGACAGTTGCGCGGCTGAGATGTCGTAGGCTTCGCGCGCCGCTGCCGCCTGCTTCTCCAGGCCGTGCAGGCGGTCCTCGCCGGCGTCGAGATCGGCGAGGTCGGCGGCCATCGTGTCACGCAACTGCGCTAGATCGTCGACCGCGACGCTGTGCTTGCGCGAGGCGGCGCGCAGCGAAAACAGCCGTTCTTCCGCCTTCTCCAGCCGTTGCGGATCATATTCGGTGGCGCGCAGCGCCGCCTCGACGCCCGACTGCGCCGCATCGAGCGACAGCATCGCCTCGTCGAGCGACTTCACCACGTCGTCGAGCAGGCCCGGCGCCTCTCCCGCCTTGCGCTGCAGGCGCCTGAGCAGGCTGGCCAGCTGCGGCAGCGGCGAGGACGGTCCCGAAAGCACGTCCTGCGCGTCGTGGATTTCCGAGGCGATCTTTTCCGCCCGCATCATCGTGGCGCGCAGTTCGGCAAGCTCGCTCTCCTCGCCCGGCTGCGGATCGAGCTTCGCCAGTTCGGCGACGGAGGCGCGCAGATAGTCGGCTTCGCGCGCCGCGGCCTCGACCTTGGCGCGATGCTTGGCAAGGTCCTGCTCGCAGCCGCGCCAGTAGCGCCAGGCTTCGCCCGTCGCGCGCGCGGCGCCGAGATGGCCGCCGAAACTGTCCAGCAATTCGCGATGCGCGCCCGGATCGACCAACGCCCGCTCGTCGTGCTGACCATGGATCTCGACCAGCACATGGCCGATATCGCGCATCAGCGTGACACTGGACGGCTGATCGTTGACGAAAACGCGCGTGCGGCCGTCGGCCGTCTGCACGCGGCGCAGGATGATGTCGCCGTCATCCTCGATGGCGTTGTCGGCAAGCAGCGCGCGGGCCGGATGGTTGCGCGGCACGTCGAACACGGCAATGACCTGGCCTTGGGCAGCGCCATGG
>NZ_RZOT01000805.1:0-1666 GCF_003999085.1 Mesorhizobium sp. M4A.F.Ca.ET.090.04.2.1 | reverse complement strand
CGCCGCGGTCGTGTGGCCTTGGGGATGATCAAGTTCACCAAGCACTACGACAAGTCCTCGCCCTATCTGAAGAAGGCGCTGTTCGAGAACAAGGCTCTCGACGAAGTGGTGTTTTCCGCGCGCCGGACCATAGACGGCGAGACGAGCGACTATCTGGTCGTGACGCTGACCGACGCCTCGATCATGGAATACGACATGTCGCAGGCCGAGGACGAGGAAGACCTGATCGAGGAGGAAGTCAGCTTCGCCTACAAGAAGATCAAGTTCGTCTACGACAAGGACGACGAAATCGAAATGGATGTCTATGTCGGCAAGTGAGGTCCGGCGGCCCGGCGCGAACAAGCCGCGGCTTGCCGGCAGTTCGCGAGCGACGCGCGAGGCGGTCCAGCCCTCTCTTTGGGACCGCCTCGTCAACGACCTGCCCGGGCTTACCTCCGAGATAGACGGGCTGCGCCGGCTGTTGCAGGACGAGCTTGGCGCGGAGCGGCTGGAGACATTTCTTGCCGGGAGCGCGCGCGCGATCGACGCCGATGCGGAGCTGACACCGGACCAGAAGCGGCGCCTGCACCGGCTGATCTTTCAGGACGAGCACCGTGCGGAGATCGAAAGCCGCGGTGTGGTGGTGTCGGCGCGCGTGCTGAGAGAGGCCGTGCGGCGAGACATCGAGGCCCTGTTCAACACCGAGCGCTTCGAATCCGTTCCGCTGCTGACCGATCTCGAGCGGGAGCAGGCGATGGACGACCCGCCTTCGCTGGCTGATTTTCCGGAAGTGCGCCGAAGCGTGATCAATTACGGCGTGCCTTCCTTCTCCGGCCGTTCGTCGCGAGACTTCGACCGCGATACGTTGGCGCGGGAGATCCGTTCGGTGCTTGCCACGTTCGAACCGCGCCTGAAGGAAAGCGCGACGACCGTCACGGTGACCCTTGGCGACAAAAGTGTGGGTCTGAAGATCGAGATAGACGCGGTGCTGATCATGACGCCGACGCCGGAACGGCTGCGCCTTCGCACAACGATCAATCTCGACAACGGCCTGGCGCGGACCGAATTCAGGGAAAGCTGAGATGGATCGGGTCTTCGTAGAATATTACGAGGAAGAACTGACCCATATCCGCGGGCTCGCCGCGGAATTCGCCGACATGCATCCGGCGATAGCTCGCAACCTTTCGCTCGATACGGTGCCGTGTCCGGATCCCTATGTCGAGCGCCTGCTGGACGGGGTTGCTTTTCTTGCCGCGCGCACGCGGCTAAAAGTCGATGCCGAGCGCTCGCGGTTTTCACGCGCCGTGCTCGACGTCCTCTATCCCGATCTGGTCACGCCGGCGCCGGCGACCGCCATGGCAGTGCTGAAACCCGGCCAGCAGGTCCAGTCGATGATTGCGGGCCACGTCGTGAAGCGCGACACCCGGCTGGTCTCCGGCCTCCAGCCTGGCCTGTCGACACGCTGCACTTTCACCACCGCCCAGGAGATCACGCTGTGGCCGATCGAGATCAGCTCGGTCAGCTATTTCCAGGATCGCAGCGGACTGGCGGCGGCCGGCATCGGGCCGGTCGGCGGCGTGGCCGGCCAAGCGGCGCTGCGCATCGCGCTCACCCGCACCGGCAAGATAGAGATCAAGCTGGTCAAGCGCGAGTTCGTTGAATTTGCCTTTGCCGGTGCGGGTGAGCG
>NZ_RZOT01000804.1:0-1681 GCF_003999085.1 Mesorhizobium sp. M4A.F.Ca.ET.090.04.2.1 | reverse complement strand
CCACCGGGCTGGTCGCCCACACCGGCTGGGCCGACCAGATGCAGATGATCCAGTTCCTCAAGAACCTCGCCATCGCCGGCGGCTTCATCGTGCTGGCTTCGTCTGGCGCCGGTTCCTACTCGATCGACGCCAAGCGCGGCTGAGCCTTCCCTCGCAAGCGCAGACCTGGGCGGCGCGGAATTTTCCGCGCCGCTTTTTCGTTGTCGAACTGTGCGGACGCGCCAGGTCTGCGACT
Source organism: Mesorhizobium sp. M4A.F.Ca.ET.090.04.2.1 (assembly GCF_003999085.1). Lineage (NCBI taxonomy): Bacteria > Pseudomonadati > Pseudomonadota > Alphaproteobacteria > Hyphomicrobiales > Phyllobacteriaceae > Mesorhizobium > Mesorhizobium sp. M4A.F.Ca.ET.090.04.2.1. The sequence goes on along the minus strand of NZ_RZOT01000804.1, from coordinate 1,446 downwards.
CTGCTAGACTGGGGCGCAATCTAGGCTTGGCCAGTGGCCGGCTTTCGCTCTTTGTTCTGACGCAATTCCGGACGGAAAACCGTTACACACTTTTCCTGGAATTGCTCTCGGGAGGTGACGATGCCCCGCAATGCGCTGCTTCTATTGTCCCGCCTGCTGCTTGCCGCCCTCTTCGTCCCGTCCGGCTTCCACGCGCTGGCCAATATTTCCGGCACGACCAGCTATTTCGCCGGCCTCGGCCTGCCATTGCCGGCGCTCGCCGCCTGGGGCACCGGCCTGTTCGAGCTGATCGCCGGATTGCTCGTCCTCGTCGGCTTCCAGACGCGAATCGTCGGCCTGCTGCTCGCCGCCTTCTGCGTGGCAGCAGGCCTCATCGGCCACTATGGTCAGGGTGGCGACGACGCCATGCTCGCCTTCCTGCACCAGCAGATGCTGATGAAGGACATCGCGATCGCAGGCGGCTTCCTGGCGCTGGCAATGGCCGGCGCCGGCGCCTGGTCGATCGACGGGCGTAGCTTCGGCGTTGGCGCCGACATCACCTGACGCCCTATTTGACCGAAACGCTCGGCCCATTCTCGACCGCCAGCACCAGCCGGCGGTTGGTGATCCGGGCCAGTTGCGCCAGCCTGCCGGCCGGGCGCTCGCCATAGAGGTCGGCAAGTGAGGCCGGCAGCACCAGCGCCAGCATGCCGTTGCCGCGGTTTTCCCATTTCAGCCTGGGCATCACGCCCGGCATCGCCGCCGTCATCAGGTAGACGACGCGCATCATTGCGGCGAGAACGCGGGCGCGCTCGAGGATGCGCGGCGGCGCCAGCGCCTTGATCTCGGGCGCGATGCCCTCGTTGAAGATGCCGTCATGGCGGTAGGCGCCGGCCAGCGCCAGATAGGCGCGGCCGGGATGGTCGACGCCGATGAAAGAGGCGTGCGCGATGATGTTGAGAGACTGCCTGCCGCGGTATTCGGGATGCGCGCGCCAACCAATATCGGCGAGCAGGCAGGCGGCCTGGCGGTAACGCGCCTCGTCCTCTGTCTCGTCGATGCCGAAAGCGGCAAAGGCCTTGCCGGTCCAGTCGACCAGCTCATGCGCATGGTGGACCGAGCGCGAGCGCAATAGCGCGAGTTCCTCGGCGGCCGAGATCAGCGGATCGGCCTTCTGCTCGGCCGCGTCGAGCAGCGAGTAGAGAAAGCCCTCGCGCACGCCGAGCGCCGAAACGACGATCTTCGACGGCTGCATCGCCGACATGATCTCCTGCAGCACGATGGCGCCATAGGGGAGCAGCGAGCGGCGGTTCTTGGAAACGCCTTCGATGCCCTTGACCTTCTCGATCTCGGCCTTCGTCACCTGCTTCAGGAAGCTCTGCGCGCTGTCGGCCGAGATCTCATAGTGATGCATGACGCCGAGCGGGTAGTTGGTCATTTCCATGTGCAGCCGGGCGAGGTTTCGCC
>NZ_RZOT01000803.1:0-1681 GCF_003999085.1 Mesorhizobium sp. M4A.F.Ca.ET.090.04.2.1 | reverse complement strand
GCACTATGTTATCGCAAAACACAATAGCGGCCAAGCGCCGCGATTGAACTACGGGACCATCTGATGAAATTTCTCTGGGACTCGGCTGCCGGCCTGCTGGTCGTCACCGGCAGCCTGCTCGGCCTGACGCTGCCGTTCGGCAAGCTGGCGACGGCGGCCGGTGTGCCGGCCATGGTCTGGGCCTTCGTCATCTCGCTCGGCGCCGGCGGCGTGCTGTTGCTGGCGCTTCTTTTGCGCGGCGAGCGTATTCGGCTGACGGCACACAGGCTGCGCTATTTCTTCATCACCGCGGCAGTGTCCTATGCCTTCCCCAATTTGTTGATGTTCTCGGCCATTCCGCATCTCGGCGCCGGTTACACCGGCATCATGTTCACGCTGTCGCCGGTCGTCACGCTGGTGTTCTCGATCCTACTCGGCGTCAGGCGGCCGAATCTGCTCGGTGTCGTCGGCATCGCCGTCGGCTTCGTCGGTGCGGTGATGGTAGCGGTCACGCGCGGCGAGGCCGGCCAGCCGGCCGAGTTCTTCTGGGTGGCGGTCGGGCTGCTGATCCCGGTCAGCCTCGCCGCCGGCAATATCTACCGCACCGTCGACTGGCCCGAAGAGACCGGTCCGATCGAGCTTGCCGTCGGCAGCCATCTGGCCTCGGCCACGCTGCTGCTGGCAGGCATTCTGGCCTTGCTGGGCAAGAGCGCATTTGTCCCGCTCAGCGGCGTGCCGCTGGTGGTCGCCGGCCAGGTGGCGTCGGCCTCGGCGATGTTTGCCTTCTTCTTCCGCCTGCAGGCGGTCGGCGGCCCGGTCTATCTCAGCCAGATCGGCTACGTCGCGGCTGCTGTCGGCCTGTTCGCCGGCACGATCTTCCTTGGCGAGCACTACCAGTTGCTGACCTGGATGGGTGCGATGATCATCACCGCTGGCGTGTTCATCACCACCAGGGCGCAGAGCCAGACCAGTGCCAGGCTGCAGGGTCAGGCAGCGTGAGCTCCGAGATCGATGCCGAGGAGATCGCTCAGACCGATCCCTTTTCGGCCAGCACCATGTAGTTGACGTCCATGTCCTTCGACCGCTGCCAGCGGTCGGCCAGCGGATGGTAGACGACGCCGGTGCGGTCGATGATGGTCAGGCCGGCAGCACCAAGCGCCTTTTCCAGTTCTTCCGGCCGCACCAACTTGCCGAACTGGTGTGTGCCGCGCGGCAGCCAGCGCAGCACATATTCGGCGCCGATGATGGCAAGGCCGAGCGCCTTCAGCGTGCGGTTGATGGTGGCGACGAACATGATGCCGCCGGGCTTGACCATCTGGCCGCATTTGGCGACGAACAGGTCGATGTCGGCGACGTGCTCCACCACTTCCATGTTGAGGATGACGTCGAATGTCTCGCCGGCGTCGGCGAGGTCCTCCGCCGTCGTGGCGCGGTAGTCGACACTGACGCCGACCTCGGCCGCATGCAGCTTTGCCACCTCGATGTTGGTGACGGAAGCGTCGGCGCCGACCACTTCGGCGCCGAGCCTGGCCATCGGCTCGCACAAAAGCCCGCCGCCGCAGCCGATGTCGAGAAAACGCAGGCCCTCGAACGGCCGCGCCGCGCGCGGATCGCGGCCAAAGCGTGCCGCCACCTGGTCGCGGATGTAGGCAAGCCGGACCGGATTGAACTTGTGCAGCGGCCTGAATTTGCCGTTCGGGTT
>NZ_RZOT01000802.1:0-1685 GCF_003999085.1 Mesorhizobium sp. M4A.F.Ca.ET.090.04.2.1 | reverse complement strand
CGCCACCCGCCGATCGGCCGGCCGCGGCGAGGAGATGTAGACCGCGTCGACCTGCCGGTTGGCGACGATGCGCCGGTAGGTGGTCTCCTGGTCGTCGGCGTCCGCCGGCGACAGCACCAGGTCGAGCTCGTGCGAGCGGGCATAGTCGCCGAGGCCGGACAGGAACTCGACGAAGTGCGGATCGATGTCGACGGCGGCGCCGGTCGGCAGCACATAGCCGATCATCCCGGTCTTGCCGGTCGCCAGTCGGCGCGCGCTCGGATTGGGGCGGTAGCCATGTCGCTTGGCCGCGTCCATCACCCGCCGCCGCGTTTCCTCGTTGACCTCGGGATAGCCGTTCAGTGCCCGGCTCACCGTGGTCTGCGACAGCGCCAGCATGTGAGCGAGCTGTTTAAGATTCACCGGAGGCCTCCAAGCCTCAAAGCGCTTTAAATTTGAGTCAAAACGACAACCAACGCTGGTGACGTCGAACGCGCCGACCATAAGCATCGTTCAGATGGGTTTGAAGCAAAATTTACTGCTGCAGCGCCAAAAAAACGTGCTGCAGTGCACTTTCTGCGCACCTATTTGCAGAAATTAAATCGATTAGCTTTCTGCCCCCTCTTGACTTCCGGTTGATTCAATGGCGAGATCAAAACGACCAAAGCGCTTTGGAAGACTCTTCGAAAGGTTGCGGTTCCTTTCTGACTGAGTCACAGTCCTGCGGCGTCGGCGGACGGAATGGAGGTTCCGTTCGATTGGCGGAATGGAAATTCCGTCCGATTGTTTGTGACCACTGGGAGGAATATCGATGAAGAAAATGCTTCTGCTGGGCGCCGCGTTCGCGACGCTGGCCTTGAGCCTGCCGGCGCAAGCCGAACTGAAGTTCAAGCCGGGCGAGGACCCGCGCTTCAACTGGCAGAACTACGAGGACCTCAAGAAGGTCGACCTCAAGGGCGAGACGCTGACCATCTTCGGGCCATGGCGCGGCGAGGACGAAGGCCTTGTGCGCACCGTTCTCGAATATTTCCAGGAAGCCACCGGCGTCGAGATCAAGTACTCCTCGTCGGAGAATTACGAACAGCAGATCGTCATCGACACCCAGGCCGGCAGCCCGCCCAACATCGCCGTGCTGCCGCAGCCGGGCCTGATCCAGGACCTGGCTTCCAAGGGCCTTTTGACGCCGCTTGGCGACGACACCGCCAAATGGGTCAAGGACAATTACGGCGCCGGCCAGTCCTGGGTCGATCTCGGCACCTTCAAGGACAAGGACGGCAAGCCGGGCTTCTTCGCCTTCCCCTACAAGGCCGATGTGAAGTCGCTGGTCTGGTATTCGCCGGACAATTTCGAGGAAGCCGGCTACAAGGTCCCGAAGACGCAGGAAGAACTCGCCGAGCTTGAGAAGAAGATCATCGCCGACGGCGGCAAGCCGTGGTGCATCGGTCTCGGCTCCGGCGGCGCCACCGGCTGGCCGGCGACCGACTGGGTCGAGGACATCATGCTGCGCACGCAGACCCCCGATGTCTACGACAAGTGGGTAAAGAACGAGATCCCGTTCAACGATCCGGCGGTGGTCAACGCCATTGACATCTTCGGCAAGATCGCGACCGACGACAAGATGGTCGACGGCGGCGCCAAGGCGGTAGCGGCGACCGACTTCCGCGACAGCCCGAAGGGCCTCTTCGCGGTGCCGCCGAAGTGCTACC
>NZ_RZOT01000801.1:0-1685 GCF_003999085.1 Mesorhizobium sp. M4A.F.Ca.ET.090.04.2.1 | reverse complement strand
CTCCTGCGCCGGCGCCAATAGCGATGCGAGACGGTTTGCAGATCCGCTTCGGTGCCGTCGTCCTCCCAGGCCTGCCTGTCCTGCGCCTCGAGCTCGTCGAGGATACCGCTTCCCGCGTCCGGAATGCCGGCCACGGCGCTGATGGGCCGAACCGCGCTGACGACTGCGGCCGCCCCCGCCAAGCCCAGCATTCCCGTCAAGAATAATCGGCGATCCATGAAAACCTCCCAATCTGCCAATCAGTGAACCGGGTCCACGAAAGGGAAGTAGCGCGGCGGTTGCAAAAGCCCAGGGGTTCGCGCAGCGCCGGGAATAGCGCAGCGGTTCCTAGCGGCGTCAGCCTTGTTGCGAAGTTGCGGTGGCCTTGCCCGCCATCCTCACGGGTCGCCGCCACCGTCAAGGCCGGTGGCGCCGACCCTTTCGTCAATTCTGCTGGATCGAAATGCCCTTGTCGTCGATCTTGAGCTCGACGCCCTTCGGCCGGGTTTGCTCGCGGTAGACATAGACGCCGAGCGCGATGACCACGACCAGCAGCGCGCCGATGATCAGATAGAGCATGTTCTGCTTCACGGCGCGTCCCTTCTAATGCATCTCGACCAAAAAGTGCGCATCGGTTTTGGGATAATGGCATGCACAAAAACAAAAGACCTAAAGCGCGTCGCCTGACTCTGTTTCAGCACGACGCGCTTTCGCGGTCGGGCCTCACGCTCGCTTCAACACCTTGACCACCAGCAGCAGGATGATGGCGCCGAGCGTGGCATTGATGATGGCGGCGAGTATGCCGCCGCCTATGGCAAAGCCGAGCCTCGGGAACAGCCAGCCGGCGATGAAGGCGCCGATGATGCCGACGATGATGTTACCGATCAGGCCGAAGCCGAAGCCCGACACGACGAGGCCGGCGAGCCAGCCGGCGATGGCGCCGATGATGATGAAGATGAGAAGGCTTTCGATACCCATTGAGCTTTCCTCTGAGCAGGAGGGCGACGCCGGGGCGCGCCCCCCGAATCGGCCTCGATATCAACGGGTTCAGGCTAAGCCAAAGCAACCCCGCCCGCCAGCGACCAGCTCATCCGCGCCGCCTTTCCTGTAATTGCTCCAGAGGCTGTTGAGATTCAGGTCAGGCCGAGCCGAAGATGGTGGATTCCGATAACCGCAATGGAGCGGACTTTTGGGTCCGTGAGTACCGGAAGCGCAGGAATCCACCATTGCAGGCCGGCATCACCTGAATATCAATAGCCCCCTAGTCGTCATCGTCGCTTACGGCAGGCCGCCAGCTGGTCGGCTCGACCTTTTTCTGCGTGGTGCTGTCGATATAGGTCCACCAGCCGCCGTCGCGAAATTGCGCGATCGACTCGTTGATCACCCCATTGCCGTCCTTCCAGTAGACGGTGACCTTGGAGCCGTCGGTCGGCGCGGTTGCTATCGGTTTCCTCTCCGCCATGTCGTCCTCCGAGGCCGTCAGCTATGGGCGAAGATATCCTCCTCGCCCCAGCCCATCAGGTCTAGTTTGGCACGCGTCGGCAGGAAGCGGAAGCAGGCGTCGGCCTCCTTCGTGCGGCCCTCGCGCGCCAGCCGGGCGGCCAGCACCTCGCGCAGCCGGTGCAGATAGAGTACGTCGGAGGCGGCATATTCGAGCTGTTCCGGCGACAGGGTCTCCGCCGCCCAGTCCGACGATTGCTGCTGTC
>NZ_RZOT01000800.1:0-1689 GCF_003999085.1 Mesorhizobium sp. M4A.F.Ca.ET.090.04.2.1 | reverse complement strand
GCGAAGAAGATCGTCGCAGCCTGCGGCCGCGACGTGCGCGCGCTGATGGGGGATAGTGCCGCGCTCAAGGCGCTCGACCCGCGTGTCTTCGTCGACGAGCGCTTTGGCCTGCCGACGGTGCGCGACATCCTGGCGGAGCTGGAAAAGCCCGGCCGCGATCCGCGCCCCGGCTTCAAGACGGCGACCTTTGCCGAGGGTGTCGACGATATCAAGGACCTGAAGCCAGGCATGCTGCTCGAAGGCACGGTGACCAATGTCGCCGCCTTCGGCGCTTTTGTCGACATCGGCGTGCATCAGGACGGGCTGGTCCATGTCTCGCAACTGGCTGACCGCTTCATCAAGGATGCGCATGAGGTGGTGAAGGCGGGCGATGTGGTGAAGGTGCGGGTCGTCGACGTCGACATCAAGCGCAACCGCATTGGTCTCACGATGCGCAAGGACGGCGACGGCGGTGCCCCGCGGAGCGGCTCGCGCGACAATGGTGGCGGCAGGCCGGCGCCGCGCACGCCGGCGCCGCCGCGCCAGCCGGAGCCGCCGGCCGCGCAGGGCGCGTTCGGCGCGGCGCTTGCCGAGGCCATGAAGCGGAAGTAGCTACCAAGCCAGAACAGCCGGCTCCTTGCCGAGTTGGCCTAGCAGCCAGTCGCGAAAACTGGCGACCGGCGGATGGCCGCGCTTGTCATGCGGGACAACGAGGTAATAGGCGCTGCGGCTCTGCATCGGTTGACCCGGCGCCGGCAGCAGTTGGCCGCGCTGCAATTCTGCGGCAATCAGGATTTCCGGCAGCAACGCCACGCCGAGCCCGGCCATGCAGGCCTGGGCGGCGGTGCCGAACTGCTCGAACTGCATACCGGGTCCGGTCGGCGCGCTGAGCCCCTGATGCTCAAACCATTCGGTCCAGGCGCCGGGGCGCGTCGCCATGTGCAGCAGTGGCAGGCGGCAGATGTCGGCCGGCGTGGCGATCCGTTGCCCTTTCACGAATTCGGGCGATGCCACCGGCGCCACCGTCTCGCGCACGAGCAGCGTGGAATCGGCATCCGGCCAGTCGGGCAGGCCGTAATGGATGGCGGCGTCGAGCCGTTCGCGGGCGAAGTCGAAGCGGCCGACTCGAGTGACGAAGTTGATGGTGATGTCGGGGTTGTTGGCGACGAAATCGGGGATCAGCGGCATCAGCCAGCGCGTGCCGAAGGTCGGCAAAATCGCCAGGTTAAGGATGCCCCCATGCCGATTGCTCATCAATCCAAGGGCTGCGTTGCGCAGTTGCCCGAGCGCTGATCGCACCGCCTCGGCATAGGCCTCGCCTGCCGTCGACAGCCGGACATTGCGGCTGTCGCGCTCGAACAGGCGGCGTCCGAACTGTTCTTCCAAAAGGCCAACTTGCCGGCTGATGGCGCCTTGGGTGAGATCGAGCTCACGGGCGGCGGCGGTGAAGGAGCCCAGACGCGCCACCGCCTCGAAGGCGGCAAGGGCGCTGGTGGTCGGCAAAAGGCGGCGCTGGACGTTCATGATCTATTACTAACGCTCATTGATTGGTGATGCAATTTCGTTTGATTTTTTCCAGGCGGGGGCCGATAAGCCCCGCACCTCAAGATTTTGCGCGGGAGAGACAGGCCATGGCCGCCGACAAGAACGCATTCGTCTGGGAAGATCCCTTCCTGATCGAGGACCAACTCTCCGAGGATGAGCGCATGG
>NZ_RZOT01000007.1:0-31386 GCF_003999085.1 Mesorhizobium sp. M4A.F.Ca.ET.090.04.2.1 | reverse complement strand
GGGTGGGGCTCCTCCTTCTCCCATGCAGTGCTCCGGTCGAACGCTGCGCCCACTTCGGCGCAAGCGATGTGCCAAATAGCAAAGAGGGGAAAACGCGCAGGACCTCTCACGCAGTGCTTGTTCGCTCTCCCGCACTCGCGCTGCGGTTGCCAGTCAACTATGGAAGGGTCCGTTCTTGGGAATTCCAAAGGTCGCTCTTTGCTTCGGCGCAGCTTGGCTGGCTGGAAGGTTCCCTGTTTGCCTTGGGGTCTGGGACCTGCGTCCAGATGGTCAACATTTTCCTGCGCGCCGCACGGGGCTCCAAAGATTCAATCGAGGACGGGCCCTCTTCGAAAACGGCGGCAGCGTTGGTCAAGCCCTTCCACCCTGCTGTCCCACCAAGGGTGTTCAGAAGCTCAGTTCACGATTAAGCGATGGATCAGCGTCATCTGGCGTTTGCGCCATCGCGGCGGCGTTGCAAGGGGTCTGCCAAGGATGAGCAAGCCGCGAGGCAGGGCCCGAGACCTAGACTCCATCCTCATCAACAGCGCTCGGCTCGCGTTAGGAATGTTCGAACCGCAGCACGATCAGGTGGCCACACCGTTGGTCGGAACCGGAACCCGACGAATGATCGTTCGTGACCGACATCTGTGAACAAGCAGTGTGTGTCATTGCAATCACCACCCATTGCGCGCAATTGCCCATATGGCCGTGAATGAACTGGATTTGGTGATTTTCCAGATGGCGGTGGAAAGCGTCCGCTTGCTCTCTTCAAGCTTTGATGAGAAGGCGGCTGAGATAGCCACGAGGAGCCGTGGTAGCCTTCTTTTCGACGTGCGGGTTGACGGTGACCTGGAGGTCCAGCGAGTCGCAGCCATTGGATATCCAGGCGACAAGATCGGTGTGGTGGCATTGGACCGAGAGGGCCTTGTTAGCTGCTGTTGCCTTGTCAATGGCACCTTCTCACCTTTCATTGCACCATTGGAGAACTGGACCAGCATGCCCCTGTCCATGCAGGCCCAGATCGATGTCACAGGCTATGCGAGGCTCCTTCTGGCCGCCCTGCGAAATGCTGGACATATGCTGGGCAGGTAGCATCACCGATGATGTCTGTGATGAGATGGTGCAGACGGCTGGATGAGGCGATCGCTTGCCGGCAGCTTTGGCCGCCAAGCGATCGGTGAGTTCGCAATGCTGGACACGTCCTGTAGACTCTGCCAGTTAAGTTAGCGGACAACCATCTGACGAATGCCCGATCTGACAGTCTGGACGGCGCGGCATGCCCTCCTAGGAATGCAGCCGTGGTTCTACTCCCTCGGCTGTTTTTGCGTCGAAGGCGACGGGCACACCGTGAACGATGGACGTCGCCGCCACCAATTCCTCAACTCGCGATCGGTCGCTTTGCACGCCGGCATAAGCGTTCGAATGGCGCGGATCGCCTGGGCGGTGGAGAGGAACCGGGCCTTGCCTCTGGACAGAACATAGGCTTCGGCGGCTTTTTCACCCGCCTCCCTGAAACTCTGACTGACACGATCTAGGACGGGAGTTCGGCAGCCTTCAAGCCTATGTCCGATACCGGACAATCAGGCAGCGGTGGCCAGGCCGAAATAACGTTGCTCCTCCTCGCCGTAAGCGCCATGCGTGAGTTCCATCAATCCGACGCGGTCGATAATCGTGACCTCGCCGCGCTTGGCACGGACAAGTCCTCGATATTCAAGCATTTGCAGGGCCGTGGTGACCCCGGGACGGCGGGCGCCGAGCATGGTCGCCAGAAATTCATGCGTCAGGTAGATCTTGTCTCCGTCAGAGCGGTCATGGATCATCAGCAACCAGCGGGCCAGCCGTTCCTCGATTTTGGAGTGGCCATTGACCAGTGCCGTCCGGGACGACTGGACAAGGAACGCGTGGGCATAGTCCAGCACTGACGTGCGCAGCGACGGGCTTTCCGCAACCGCAGGACGAATGATTTCAACCGGCAGGCGCCAGCCATTGCCTGCGACCTGGATATAGGTCTCGTTGGAAGAGCTGTCCTGTCCGAGAATGAGGGCAATTCCTGTCATCCCGTCATATCCGATAATGCCGACTTCACATTGCCGTCCGCCGGTCATGGTGGCGACCACCGAGGCGATGCCCCTCTCGGGAAAATATCCATTCCTGATCGGCTGATGCGCGATCTCCAACTGAGCCTTGATGTCCAGTTCGACGCGATGCAGCGATGGTCGCAACAGCGCGAAGTCCTCCGGCGAAAGGGATTTCAGCACCCGGTTGCGAAAAAGGGATTCGGGCAAGGCTCTCTCTCATGCGGGCAAGAGCGCGTACCTCTTACTGTCGGCTGCATCCGAAGTAACTGACGGCCGATGCCAAGCATAGGCTTCGAAACGCGCGATTGCAAAGCCCTGTCGGGGCAGTGCAGCCATGCTAGAAGTCGCGCGGCCTTACGATAGGCGCGGATGACATGATTCCCTTCTGCGGCCACCAAGAACGGCTCGGGCACGCTTTAATCATTCATACACAAGCTCGCAGGAATGTAAGCGGCGGAACAGTCGGGTGATTCGTGCCGCCCTGCCCTTTCAGAAATCAAGTCATTGGACGTCAATTCGGGCTGGAACGCCTCGTCGCGGAACGGCACAGGAAACGCAGCCGGATCAGCAATGGTGGTTCACCTTATGTGCGGTCCGGATGTGCGGTCCGGCGGCTCATCGCCCAATGGCTTGTCGAGGGGAAGTGGAACTCGTCATGTCGCCGCGAACCGTCACCGCGCTAAGCGGCGCTTTTGAAGACGCCGGTGTTTTCTTTGTGGAACTGAAACTGTGAGGTGATTGATGCATGACTCAAACATTTGCGTATTTCCGCTGCATCGGCGACGCACATTGGTCGAAAGTATCGCCCAGGCCCTCGAGACCAAGAACGGCGAGGCGGCGAGTGCGTTCTGGCGCTGTGCTGCCAAGAAAATGCTCATTCAATTGTCCGATGTAGGAATTGCGCCAGAGTTCGCTGCGCAGGAGGTTGGAAGGCTTCTTCATGCGGTCTTGGACGATATGGCCAACCGAACGGTAATGCACATAGCATAGGCTTGGGCGCTGTTGGATCGCGCGTCAGCTCGGGTCCTTATCGGGGGACTGCTCCGACTGGCCGACGGTCCGGCCAAACCGGCATACCGGCAAAGGTTTGAGGTTGGGATCGCTCACGGCGGCCGGTCCAATATTCCAAGGCGATCTCAGAAGCCACATTGGCTTCTTTCCAAGCGGACGGGCGCCACTTTGGCGTGCTCACGCTGGACTGCGGGTTGCGCCTACGGAAATCCGAAGTCCGGCCGCGCGAGTCGATCGACCGGAACAGTCGAATGCTCGTGGGGCCGGGTCCGCTCAGCTTGACGGCGGGCGGTGGCGGCCGTGAGCAGACTTAACCCAGGTCACGGCTGACCATCCGCAGGCGCTATGCCGATTGGACGAGAACTGGTTGCCACAACACCGGCCCGTTCAGGCGTCCCCTCCAGCGGATGCGCAAGAGACTGGCGTAGGAAATCTCGAGGAAGCCGGCGACTGCCTCGGTGTTGCCGACCTGCTGGGGCTGTCCGATACGTGACAACGGCCAGGTCGCGAGACGAAGGATCCTTTCGATGCGCGTATCTGTCACCGTTACGATCCCGGAGAGATTGTTGGCCAAGCCGAATTCGATGATGCCCGCGAAGAGCTCGTAGGTTGCTTGTGCCAGGCCGCCAGCAGCCTTCGGCGCTGTCGCAGGGAGATCGAGCGCGAAACGACTACTCTCCCAGATATCGGCACTCGCAGGGACCACCATCTCATCCAGCAGCGCCGGAAACGTATCGCGCAACATAGTCGGTCCGGTGGTCGGCAAAAGGCGGACGCAGCCGCAAGTTCGCCAATCGGACCCCTTGAGAAGTAGGTAGACGGGGTTCAGGCTGTCAAACGGGTCCGTTTCCATTTCGCCTTCGGTCTGCACTTCCCAATCGAGCCGCTTCTTGAAAACCCGATACCTAAGCCCGTGCATTTCCCTGAGTTCGCTCGCGAACTCGGCGTAGCAGTCGGGTGTTATCAGCTGCATCATTGTCGTCTCCGTGCGGGATGTGTCCACGCAATCGAAGGGCAAAGCCGTCATGAATGCAGCCTGTAGACCTTTACAGCTAGCCTTGGAGAGGATCAGGATCTCGCCCGAGCAGCCATCCGCACTATGGCCTGGTTGATGGTTCGCACGCCAAGCTTCGCCTTGGCGTTTTCCTGATGGAAGGTCACGGTGCGTTTCGAGACACCGAGAATCTGGCTGATATCCCAGGCCGACTTGCCGCACGCCGCCCATTTCAGGCACTCGAACTCCCGCGGGGTGAGCGTTATGCCATCTACCACGCAATCTTCGGCGAGCCTGCGCCGGGCATGGATATGAACGTTGATCGCAACCAACTGCATTGCTTTTTCGTAGCGCGTCAGCGACCTCAAAAGTGGCGGATGCGCCTCGTTGGAGGCGAAGGTCAGTGCGGCGAACCGGCCGCGATGATCATGCATCGACATGGTCAGTCCGCCGCGAATGCCGAACTCAGCTGCTTTTTCCAGGACTTCCTGCTGCGAGGTCGGCAAATAACGGTGATCGCGGTCCACACCCCAGTCGAAGGTATCCCAGCCTCGCAGTCCCCGCAGGATCACGGGATCCACGCTGTGGTAGCGCAGTTGCAGGTAATGTGATGTCCATGATGATGGATAATTCGAGATCAATCGCGGCGTGTCGCCGGAAGCGGATGGGTAGGTGAAATAAGCGAAGAACGGAAAGTCGAACCCGGCTGCGGCGGACGCCATTGCCTCATGGAGATCGACGGCATCGACGCTTGCAGAGAGTTGCTCGACCAAGGTTTCAAATACGCGATGCATCTGCGCTTTGCCTACCTCGCGGAGGTTGCTGGAAGCCGGGCGGAGACGTGGTTCTAAATGATGGCCTGTCCCTGCAGGGCGTACGACGCGCCGCCGTCATCACCGCAATTGCTGTGCTGCTTCCGATTGGAGAGAGCTCCGCGCACCTGACCAACTACCGATGGGTGATATTGCGACGTTATCGATGAGCCGCGTGTCGCCAAGCCAAGCCGCAGCAAGCAAGCGTGCCGGTCGGTCAAGGCTTGCTAACGATTGCAGGTCTGTTTCTCCGCGAAGCTCCAGGTATTCGAGCTCGCGATAGCCGGCAGCCAGAATTGTTGCACGCGCTTCATCAAGCGTAGGCAGGATGGGAGAGCCGCGTGCAAGCCGCTCGGCCGTATCGAGCAGGACCGATGCTAGTTTTGGGGCAATGGCGCGTTGGGCTGGGGAGAGCCGCACGTTACGCGACGATAGCGCAAGACCATCGGCTTCGCGGACTGTCGGACAGGGCACAATAGTGATCGGAATGTCGAGGTCCCGGACCAAGCGCCTGACAAGCTGAAGTTGCTGAAAATCCTTTTCGCCAAAAAAGGCGAAGTCAGCGCCGGCCTGCAGGAAGAGCTTGGCCACGACCGTCGCCACGCCATTGAAATGGCCGGGCCGGAATGCGCCGCACAGGCATTCGCTGATGCCGGACACTGAAACGACCGTGGCGAAGCCCGCCGGGTACATTTCCTCTGCGTCCGGCACATAGAGCAGATGCGTGCCCAGCGGCGCGAGCTTGGCAGCATCTTCGCTTTCCGTCCGAGGATAGGCAATCAGGTCGGCGGGGCTGTTGAACTGCTTGGGGTTTACGAACAGCGTCACGATCACCCGCTCGGCCCTTTCAAGCGCCTTCCGCACAAGGCTCAGATGCCCGTCGTGCAAGGCTCCCATGGTCGGCACAATACCGATCGTGGCACCCGAGCGACGCCATTGCGCAACGACGGCGCGCAGCTCGCTCACAGTTCGAGCGATCGGCACGCTCATGTGAAGTCTCCGGCCTTCAAGGCGTTGACATAGAGATGTTCGACCGCCGGAAAGTGCCGGTTCCGCACATCGGTGGCGTAAGCGGCGATTGCCGCCTCAGCCTGCTCACCGAGCTCGGCATAGCGTTTGACGAACTTCGGCCGAAATGAGGTGAAGAGCCCGAGCATATCGTCGCTCACCAGAATCTGGCCGTCGCAAGCTGGCGAGGCACCGATGCCGATGGTGGGTATGTCGATATCGGCGGTTATCTGCCGTGCAAGCTGCTCCGGTATCTTTTCGAGCACCAAGGAGAAGGCGCCCGCCTCGGTTACCGCCCTGGCGTCGCGCCTGATCCGCTCTGCATCGGCTCCCCGGCCCTGCACACGATAGCCTCCGAACGTGTTTACCGCCTGCGGCGTCAGCCCCACATGGGCCATGACAGGTACGCCGCGCGCGGTAAGGAAGCGGATGGTTTCCGCGATGGTCTCGCCGCCCTCGAGCTTCACCGCTGAACAACCGGTCTCACCCATCACGCGCGCAGCGTTGCCGAAAGCGTGCTCTGGGCTTTCCTCGTAGGAACCGAAGGGCAGGTCGACGACCATCAGCGCGTGTTCAAGGCCGCGGCGAACGGCCTGTCCGTGCATGATCATCATGTCGAGCGTGACGCCCAGCGTCGACGACAGGCCGTGCCCACCATGCCGACGCTGTCGCCGACAAGAACGATGTCGCAGTGGCGATCGAGTAGCCTCGCGACCGGCGTGGTGTAGGCCGTCAAGCATACAAGTGGCGTTTGGCCTTTTCGCAATCGAATATCTGGAGGGTTAATCCCTTTTATCTCACCAGCCGCGCTCAACCGACGCCCCCTTCCCTTACGTTACCAACAGCGGGTGTCGCGTTTGGCATATTTTTGTGCGACTGCGAAGAGCTAAAAACAGTGCTTGAGTAGTACGGTGTTGACGTGCTGGCTGCCAAGGTTACATTCAATCGATTAAGGCGCTCCGTTGGGCCAACCCACTTTCGCAAACATGGATCCTCAGACAAGAAGAACCAAGAAAGGCAAAGCCGCCGTCAAAGCTGACGAAGCCAAAGTGGACCTGACTGCCGTCGTGGTCGCCGTAAACGACAGTGAGCCCTGTGTCCTCACCGTCGGTCATGCGGACACCCTCCCTTCTGGACCTTTTGCGCTTGAGCATCGATCGCTGCAGTCGGGTTTGAGGGGGTGGGTGGAGCAGCAGACCGGCCATGCACTGGGATACATCGAGCAACTCTACACCTTCGCCGATCGCGATCGCATCGGCACTGAGCGCCACCAGCGCGTCATCTCAATCAGCTATCTCGCATTGACCAGGAAGGAACAGGCAACGAACTCGGCCGCGTGCGGCTGGCAAAGTTGGTACGAATATTTTCCCTGGGAGGACCACCGCTTCGGCACGCCGCCTGTGCTGCTCGATAGATTGCGGCCCCGCCTGATTGAGTGGGCCGGCGGCGCCAGCGAGCCGACCACTCAACGCGAGCGCCGGCAGCGCGCTGCGATAGCCTTCGGCTTCGACGACCGCCATTGGAACGAGGAACTCACGCTCCAACGCTACGAGTTGCTCTATGAAGCTGCTCTGATTGAAGAGGCCGGTGGCGGCAGGGACGCGATTGCGGCCGCGGCTGGCAAACCAATGGTCGCTGACCACCGTCGTATTCTGGCAACCGGGATTGCGCGGCTGCGTTCGAAGATCAAATACCGGCCGGTCGTGTTCGAGCTTATGCGGCCTTCCTTCACGCTGCTGCAACTGCAGCGAACCGTGGAAGCTCTGGCTGGCAGGCTCATCAACAAGCCCAACTTCCGGAGACTGGTCGAGCAGCAGGATCTTGTTGAGGAGACTGGGGAGACCTCCCTCGACACGGGCGGCCGACCGGCGAAGCTTTATCGCTTCCGCCATGCCGTTCTCGACGACAGGGCTATCGCCGGGACAAAATTACCGCTGGCGCGGGCTTGACATACTTATAGTCAAGGTAGACATATTCCCTTATTGTCAAACCGAATATAATCGAGGCGCCAATGGCTGGGGCGTTACCTATGGCTGCGTCCCTGTATGAGCGTGTCCGGCGGGTGATCCCTCCCGTTGAATGGCTCGCGTTCGCCGGCGATATTGAAGCCATCTTAGCGCTGAAGCGTGAGCGCAATGCGGTGGTGCTGGCGCACAATTACCAGACGCCCGAAATTTTTCATTGCGTGGCAGACATCGTCGGCGACAGCCTGGCGTTGGCCCACAAGGCGGTGACGGTCGACGCCGACATCATCGTGGTTGCCGGCGTTCATTTCATGGCCGAGACGGCAAAACTGCTCAATCCGAACAAGACCGTGCTCATCCCGGATCTCAGCGCCGGCTGCTCGCTGGCCGAATCGATCACGGCAGACGACGTGCGGCTAATGCGGCTGCGGTATCCGGGGGTCCCCGTTGTTACTTACGTCAACACTTCGGCCGCCGTAAAAGCGGAGTCCGACATCTGCTGCACGTCCGGCAACGCGAAGGCGGTGGTGGAATCGCTTGGCGTGGCGCGTGTGCTGATGCTGCCGGACGAATATCTGGCGAGGAACGTGGCAGCCGATACAGACGTCGAGATCATCGCCTGGAAAGGCCATTGCGAGGTGCATGAGCGCTTCACCGCAGCAGACATTCGGGAACTGCGCGATGCCCATCCAGGCGTCATCGTGCTGGCCCATCCAGAATGCCCACCAGACGTTGTCGCGGAGGCGGAGTTCTCCGGCTCGACCGCAGCGATGTCGGATTATGTCGAGCGGGAGAAACCGACGCGTGTCGTCCTTCTGACCGAATGTTCGATGAGCGACAACGTCGCGGTCGCGCATCCCGACGTCGAGTTCGTTCGCCCATGCAACCTGTGCCCGCACATGAAGCGCATCAACCTGGCCAACATTCGCGCCGCGCTCGAGCAGAACCGGCATGAGGTCCGGATTGATCCCGAAATTGCCGGCCCCGCCCGCCGCGCGGTCGAGCGCATGCTTTCCCTATGAGCCTGGAGGTTCGCGACATCGCCGGGGCGCCGGTCGTCATCGGTGGCGGCATTGCCGGCCTGATGACGGCGCTTCATCTGGCGCCGGAACCGGTCGTGCTTTTGACCAACGCGCCGCTTGGAACCGGAGCCTGCAGTGAGCTTGCCCAGGGCGGTCTTGCGGCAAGTCTCGGCGGCGACGACGGCCCGGATTTTCACCTTTGCGACACGATAGCTGCCGGCGACGGACTCTGCGACGAGGCCACGGTGCGGCGAGTGGTCCGAGCTGCACCCGAAGCGATTAGGACGATCCAAAGGTTCGGCGTCGCCTTCGACCAGCACCCTGACCGCGCGTTGCGACTTGGGCTCGAGGCGGCACACTCGCGACGGCGGATTGTGCATGCAGCCGGCGACGCCACCGGTCGCGAGTTGGTGCGCGTGCTCATCGCCGCGGTTCGGCGTACAGCCTCGATCACCACTATCGAAAATGTGGAGGTCCGCCGGCTGGTCGTGCAGGACGGGTCGGTCATCGCCGTGGTCGCCGCAGGACGAGCCGGCGCGCTCGCTCTGCCCACGCGTCGCGCGGTGCTGGCGACCGGCGGCGTCGGCGGGCTGTTTTGCGACACGACAAACCCCGCTGGCTCATGGGGTCACGGGCTGGCGCTCGCCGCATGGGCGGGGGCGGAACTCGCCGACTTGGAATTCATACAGTTCCATCCAACTGCGCTCGACGGTCCGCGCCGGCCGATGCCGCTGGTGAGCGAAGCCGTGCGTGGCGAAGGCGCGGTGCTCATCGATGAGCGAGGAGAGCGCTTCCTCGCTGACACACCTGGCGGTGAACTTGCGCCTCGCGACGTCGTAGCGCGCGCCATTTGGCACCAGCTTGCCGTTGGACGCCGCGTATTCCTGGATGCACGGCAAAGTCTCGGCCCGAGATTTGGCAAGCGTTTTCCAGGCATCGCCGAATTGTGCCGGAGCGCAGGGGTCGACCCCGCGACCGACCCGATCCCGGTGCGCCCGGCGGCACATTATCACATGGGCGGCGTCGCCGTAGACAGCGCCGGCCGCAGCTCCATCGAGGGATTGTGGGCCTGCGGTGAGGTCGCCTGTACCGGCCTGCACGGCGCCAACCGCCTGGCCAGCAACTCGCTCACCGAAGCGGCGGTCACCGCGAGCTGGGTTGCCGAAAGCGTTGCCGGCACGTCGTATACCCGGCGACCGCGCAGATGCTCCACATTCGTCCCTCCACGACCAGACGCTTCCGCGGTCCGCCCAATTGTCTCCGCCGCCCTGGGTATCATCCGCGACGGCGAGGCAATGCGCGAAGCGGTGGCGACCCTGCTGCCGATCGCAGCTGACAATGTCGCTGCCTCTGGTCCGGCTTTGGTCTCACTGATGATCGCCGTGGCGGCCCTGGGGCGGGAAGAGAGTCGAGGCGCGCACTGTCGGTCCGATTTCCCGCTCCACGATGCCGACGCGCGCCCATCACGGCTGACACTGCACAGCGCAATGCGGGCCGCGGCCGCACTCGATTGCCGGGCTACCATACGGAGCACCTGATGTGATTTCATTCTCCCCCCTCCCCGCGACCCTGATCGAACCGATTGTGCGCGGTGCGCTCCTCGAAGACCTGGGCAGATGCGGCGACCTGACCAGCGATGCGGTTATCCCGCATGATTGCACTGCCACGTTGGTGCTCAGATCGAGGCAGGCGGGCGTCGTTGCCGGGCTCGATCTGGTCTCGTACGCCTTCCTGCTCGTGGAACCGGCGATCAACATCCAGATCTGGCGCCCTGATGGCAGCGATGTCGGGGCCGGGGAAACCATTGCAAGATTGTCCGGACCCGCGCGAGGCCTGCTCACGGCCGAACGCACTGCCCTCAATTTCTTATGCCGGCTGAGCGGCATTGCCACTGCCACAGCGGCGATGGTTGAGGCCGTGCGCGGTCACAAGGCGAGGATCGTATCGACGCGAAAGACGACGCCCGGCCTGCGGGTATTGGAAAAATACGCCGTGCGCGTCGGCGGCGGTGCCAATCACCGCTTCGGCCTCGATGACGGCGTGCTCATAAAGGACAATCACATCGCGATCGCCGGCGATATCCGCACAGCAATAGAGCGGGCGCGCGCCGCCGCAGGGCATATGGTGAAGGTCGAGGTTGAGGTCGACACGCTGAAGCAGCTCGATGCAGCGCTCGCGATTGGTGTTGACGCGGTGCTGCTCGACAATATGTCGGTCGAGGATCTTGCCCGCGCGGTTTCTATAGTGGGTGGCCGTACGATCACCGAGGCTTCCGGTCGGGTGACGCCGAAAACGGCGGCGGCGATTGCGGCGACCGGTGTCGATCTCATCTCCATGGGATGGCTGACGCACAGCGCCCCGATCCTCGACATCGGCCTGGACATGCCGGACCACCAGAACATCTGCAAGCATTTGAACTGAGGATTACGGCATGAGGAGCAACATCAGCTCGGCAGGCGTAGGAAGGCGGTGGAAAGACGTGCCGCAGCTCGCCTTTTAGCGAGTGCGCTCCAAAGCCAAGTCGGACCGAGCTTGCCGGTCGACAGACTCCTGAAGGCGTACCGGACTAGCAACAAAGGTTTGACGATGACGGTTGGAATGAACTCGGAGTTCGACGTGAACCAGACCATGCAATCGGTCGATGGAACGCCTCCGCGATGGAACCGCAAAGAGGCTGAGGCCATCTACGGCATGCCATTCAACGATCTGCTGTTCCTAGCTCAGACGATCCACCGCCAGAACTTCGATCGAAACCGAGTGCAGCTGTCGCGGCTCCTTAGCATCAAGACCGGCGGCTGCCCCGAAGATTGCGGCTATTGCAGCCAGTCTGCGCATTACGAAACCGGGGTGAAGGCGTCGAAGCTGATGAACGTCAAGCATGTCATCGACGAAGCGGCCAAGGCGCGTGATGGCGGCGCAACGCGCTATTGCATGGGCGCAGCGTGGCGAAGTCCCAAGGAGCGCGACATGGACGTTGTGGTCGCCATGATCGAGGGCGTCAAGGCGCTCGGCATGGAGACCTGCATGACGCTCGGCATGCTCGATCTTGAGCAAGCTGCTCGCCTGAAGCAGGCCGGTCTCGACTACTATAACCACAACATCGATACCTCTGAGCGCTACTATGGCGAGGTTATTTCAACCAGGACTTTTGCCGACCGGCTGGAAACGCTTGGGCACGTGCGCGCGGTTGGGATGAAAGTCTGCTGCGGCGGCATCGTCGGGATGGGAGAAGAAAAGACCGATCGCATCGACATGCTGGTCACGCTCGCGAACCTGCCCGAGCCGCCGGAAAGCGTGCCGATCAACATGCTTATTCCCATCGAAGGCACGCCGCTTGCCGCGGCCGACGCCATCGATCCGATCGATTTCGTCCGCATCGTTGCGCTCGCGCGGGTGATGATGCCGAAATCCTGTGTAAGGCTGTCCGCCGGCAGGACGGCGATGAGCGACGAAACGCAGGCGTTGTGCTTCTTTGCCGGCGCTAACTCGATCTTTGTCGGCGACACGCTGCTGACGGCGGACAATCCCGGCGAGGACAAGGATAGCCTTCTGTTCCAGCGTCTCGGCATCGAGCCGATGGAACTCGCCACGCAATGAACGAGGCAATTCTTGCCCGCTATGACGCATCCTTGCGCGGACTGGCGCGCAAGGACCGGTTGCGGACGCTCGCACCGCGCGCCGGTCTCGACTTCTCGTCGAACGACTATCTCGGACTTGCCGCCTCCAAAAGACTTGGCGAAGCGGTTGCGGCGGCGATTGCGCGGGGCACGCCGGTTGGCGCCACCGGGTCGCGGCTGTTGCGCGGCAACGCACCGGAACATGAGCAACTGGAGGCGGACGCCGCGGCATTCTTCGGCGCCGACCGTGCGCTGTTCTTTGGCAGCGGCTACATCGCCAACTTCGCCCTGTTGACCGCGCTGCCGCAGAAAGGCGACCTGCTGGTCCTCGACGAACTCGCCCATGCCAGCATGCATGAGGGCGCGCAGGCCGGGCGCGCCGAGTTCAAGCTGGCCGCGCACAACGACGTCGACGCTGTCGAGGACGCAATCACCCGCTGGCGCGCCGAAGGCGGCACGGGGCGCGTGTGGATCGCCGTCGAAAGCCTTTACAGCATGGATGGCGACCGCGCGCCGATGGAGAGCCTGGTCGCGATGGCCGATCGGCACCAGGCATTCATCGTCGTCGATGAAGCGCATGCCACCGGCATCTGGGGACCGGACGGCCGGGGACTGGCCGCCGCGTGCCAAGGCCGCGACAACATCGTCACGCTCCACTCATGCGGCAAGGCGCTCGGCGCATCCGGTGCACTCGTCACCGGGCCGAGGACACTGTGCGATTATCTCGTCAACCGGTGCCGGCCGTTCATCTACGCCACCGCGCCCTCGCCGCTGATGGCGGTCGCGGCGCGCGAAGCGCTGACTATTCTGTCCGACGAGCCCATGCGCCGCGCTCAGCTGCAGGAACGCGTTGCCTGCGCCGGCCGCCAATTGGCCGAGCGCTGCGGCGTCGTACCCAGCGGCTCGCAGATCCAGCCATTTGTCATCGGCGACGTTGGGCGCACCATGGCGGTGGCGGCGGCCCTGCAGGCACGCGGCTTCGACATACGCGGCATACGTCCGCCGACGGTGCCCGAGGGCACATCGCGCCTGCGCATTTCGCTGACGCTCAACGTCGACGAGACCGACATTTCCGCCATGGTCGAGGCTCTCGTTGAGGTGTTGGCCACAGCATGACCAAACGCATCGTCGTCACCGGAACAGACACCGGAATTGGCAAGACAGTATTTTCGGCCGGACTTGCCGGGCTGCTCGACGGCTTCTACTGGAAGCCGGTGCAATCGGGCCTCGACGAGGAGACTGACAGCGAGGTCGTCGCCCGGCTTTCCGGCTTGCCCGACGGACGCGTGCTGCCCGAAGTCTATCGACTGACGATGCCGCTGTCGCCGCATCGATCAGCCGAAATCGACGGCGTCGCGATCGAGGCCGACGATCTTTCATTTCCGGTCCTGCCGACACCGCTCGTCATCGAAGGCGCCGGCGGGCTGATGGTGCCGCTCAATCGACAGACAAGGTTCATTGACATATTCGAACAATGGCGGCTGCCGGTCATACTGTGCGCCCGCACCGCGCTCGGCACCATCAATCATACGCTGTTGTCGATCGAGGCCCTGAGAGCCCGCTCCATCCCGCTCATCGGCATTGCCTTCATGGGCGAAGAGGTGGCCGATACGCAAAGGACAATCGTGGAATTCGGCGGCGTGCCGCAGCTCGGCAGGCTGCCGCACCTCGGTCCGCTGACGGGTGAAACGTTGAGAGATGCAATGATTTCCGGCTTCGACCTGGCCATGATTGCCGGAGGCGACTGATGGCGCAGTCTCGAGTCTGGCATCCGTTCACGCAGCACGCGCTAGAGCCCTCGATCCCTGAAATCGTGCTGACTGAAGGCGCCTATCTCCACAAGGCCGACGGCTCCCGCATCCTGGATGCGATTTCTTCCTGGTGGGTCGTCACTCATGGCCACCGCCACCCCCGCATCATGAAGGCCATCGAGACGACCGCGTCGAACCTCGACCAGATCATCTTCGCGGGCTTTACCCACGAGCCGGCCGAGCGCCTGGCCGAGGCGCTTGTCGGCCTCGCACCCGCCGGCCTTGACCGGGTGTTCTATTCCGACAGTGGCTCGACCTCAATCGAAGTCGCGCTGAAGATGGCGCTCGGCTATTTCCGCAACATCGGCGCGCCGCGTTCGCGCATCGTCGTCATGGAGCACAGCTATCATGGTGACACGATCGGGGCGATGAGCGTCGGCGCCCGTGGCGTGTTCAACGCCGCCTACGAGCCCTTGCTGTTCGAGGTCGACACCATCCCCTTCCCGGCCGCCGGGCGCGAGCAGGAAACGCTGGATCGGTTCGAGGCACTCTCCCGCGACCGGCGCGCCGCCGCGCTGATCGTCGAGCCGCTCGTGCTCGGCGCCGGCGGCATGCTCATGTATCCGGCCTGGGTTCTGACCGAATTGAAGAGGATCACTGAGGCCGCCGGCACGCTGCTGATCGCCGATGAAGTGATGACCGGCTGGGGGCGCACCGGAACCATGTTCGCCTGCGAACAGGCGTCCGTCTCGCCGGACATCCTGTGCACCTCGAAAGGTCTGACCGGTGGTACCATCCCGCTGGCCGCCACGATCGCCACCGATGCCATCTTCCAGGCTCACTATTCCGAGGATCGCAAGAAGACGTTTTTCCATTCGAGCTCCTACACCGCCAATCCGATTGCATGCGCGGCGGCACTTGCCAATGTCGAGATCTGGCACGACGAGCCGGTGGCCGATCGGATCGCGGCCTTGAGCGAGCGACAGGCCGCCGGGCTTCGACGCTTTCGCGACAACCCTCGCTTCACCGATTGCCGGACAACCGGCACCATCGCGGCACTCGACCTACGCACCGGCTCAGCCGGTTATCTGGCCGAGATCGGGCCAAAACTGCGCGCTTTTTTTCTTGAGCGCGGCCTGCTCGTGCGCCCGCTCGGCAATGTCCTGTACCTTCTGCCGCCCTATTGCATTACCGGCAACGAGTTGGATGGGCTCTATGACGCCATCGAGGAGGCCGGCGAACGCTTCGGCTCAAAGCCATGAGCCGATCATCGCGCATTCTCGGGCTTGGCCATCATGCGCCCGCGCGCAAGGTGGAGAATCCGGAAATCGAAGATCGTCTCGGGCTTGAACCCGGCTGGATCGAGCGGCGCACCGGGATACGGTCGCGCTTCTGGGCAGCGGACGAAGACACGCTGTCGGCCCTTGCCGCGCACGCCGGCGACATGGCGCTGACCAATGCCGGTATCGACCGCGGCGACATCGGCCTGCTGTTGCTCGCTACCTCCACACCCGATCATCTTCTGCCGCCAAGCGCGCCCCTGGTCGCACATCGGCTGGGACTAGGTCGCGCCGGCGCGATCGACCTGACCGGCGCTTGCGCCGGCTTCATCTATGCGCTGATGTTCGCCGACGGGTTCACTCGCCTGCATGGCAAAGCGAGCCTTGTCATTGCCGCCAACATCCTCAGCCGCCGCATCAATCCGGCCGAGCGCGCCAGCGCCGTGCTGTTTGCCGATGCCGCCGGCGCGGTGGTGATCGGTCCGTGCGATGACCCGGATCGAGGCATTCTCGGCGCTTCGGTGGATTCGGACGGCTCGCGTTACGGGCTGATCCAGATTCCTGCCGGTGGAAGCAACAATCCGTTCCATGGCGGCCTCGACCTCGAGCAGACCCGGATGACGATCACCGATGGCCGCGAAGTGTTCGCCAAGGCCGTGGAGATGATGACCGCCTGCTCGAGAGATGCGCTCACTGCTGCCCGACTGAGGCCGCAAGACCTCGATCGTTTCGTGCCGCATCAGGCCAATGCTCGCATTTTCGACGCGGTCGGCAGGAACCTCGGCATCACAGATCACTCGATGGTCAAGACGATCGCCGAATATGGCAACTCTTCCGCCGCGACGATCCCGCTCTCGTTGTCGCTCGCCCATCGGGCGCAGCCGTTTCGGCCTGGCGAGAAAGTCCTCTTGGCGGCAGCGGGTGCGGGTCTCAGCGGCGGCGCGCTTGTCGTGGGAATTTAGCAAAGCAACGCTTGCGCATAGGACTGCTCATGAATGAGACTATGAGAATGGCTCAATACGCAAATAGTCGCCGGCAAGCTCCATAGAGCTGGGTTCCGTGCGGTGCTCCGCGATGTCTAAGTATCGACCCACTTGCTCAAATCGCAGCGCTCATCGAAGGCCAGCAAAACCTCATGCAGAGCGAAAATCCTCAACCGCCCGTTTCAAAGACGCTCGCCCCATTTCGAAACAAGGTGTTTCGCTCAATTTGGACGGCCACCCAGATTTCCAGCCTCGGTTGGCTAGTGCAAACGGTCGCCATCAGTTGGCTTATGGCAACGATTTCAGCGTCCGACCTTATGGTGGCTCTCGTCCAGGCCGCATCCACACTGCCGGTGTTCTTCCTCTCAGTTTTCGCCGGAGCCATTGCCGACAACTTCAGCCGCCGGTGGGTGATGTTTGCGGGACACTGCCTGATAGCATCGGCGTCGATGACGCTGATGATTTCTGTGGGTCTGGGATTTGTCAGTCCTTGGCTGATTCTCGGGTTAGGTTTCCTGGCCGGCTGCGGCTTTGCCTTGAATGATCCGGCCTGGCACGCTTCGGTCGGCGATATCCTTCACAAACGCGACATTCCGGCCGCAGTGACGCTTATGTCCGTCGGATACAACATTGTGCGCAGCGTTGGTCCGGCCTTAGGGGGCGTGATCCTGGCCGTCTTTGGGCCGCTGGCCGCTTTCGCCTTGGCTGCGGTGAGTGATCTGGCGCCTATAAGCGCGATATGGCGCACCAAATGGGAGGTCCGCTCTTCGCCTCTCCCTCATGAGAGAATGACGACGGCAATTCATGACGGAGTGCGCTTTACGGCGATGTCTTTGGAGATCAGGGCAGCGACCGCCCGAGCAGCTCTTTTCGGATTGGCAAGCATCTCCATTCTGGCGTTGCTCCCTCTCGTCGTCCGGGATCAGTTGAAGAGTGGGCCAATTGTCTACGGTATCTTATTGGCCGGCTTCGGCATGGGTGCTTTCATCGCGGGCATGGGCAACGGCTTCTTGAGGAAGGTCACGTCTCAAAACAGGCTGGTGGCCTTCGCCTCTGTGGCTTGTGCAGTCTGTTGCCTCTCCCTTGCCCTGACATCGTCGGTTCCTGTGGCGGCCATTTCGCTGGCGCTCGGCGGAGCGGGTTGGCTTATCACCTGGACGGGCATTGACGTGTCGGTGCAGTTGGCAAGCCCAAGGTGGGTTGTAGGCCGCACGCTCTCCATTTACTACGCCTTGAGCGCAGGCGGTATGGCTGCTGGCAGCTGGATCTGGGGTTCTGTCGCGCAAAACTATTCCTTGACCTCAGCATTGGAGGGCGCCGCGGGCGCTCTGTTGCTGGTTGCAGCAGCGGGGATCGTGTTGCCGGTCCGTCCCTGGGAAGAAACGGATCAAGAAAGTTCAGTTTTTCATCCGCCGGACGTGGCTCTCGATCTGAAACCCAGAAGTGGCCCTATCGTGGCCAAGGTCGAGTATTTGATATCGGAGGAAAATATCGAGGCCTTTCTGGGCTACATGCGCACGCGGCGACACGTCCAGAGCCGTGCCGGTGCACGAAACTGGACGCTCCAGCGAAATCTGCAAACACCGTCACTTTGGACGGAGACATTCCGCACCCCCACCTGGATGGACTTTCTCCGCCTAAATCATCGACTCACCGCAGCAGATAAGGAAGTCGGCCAGCATCTCCTGTCACTGCATGAAGGAGAGGTGCCTCCGCAGACAGTGCTTTCGATTGAACGAACGACCGAGGCAATTCGTACCCGTACCTCGACAATCTTTTCTCGTCCTCCAAGATGACGCCATCAAGCTGCTATCCAGGGACAGGGTGGATCACCGGTGCTTTGCAGAGCACAGCCTCACGCCGAGAGCAGCGTGCTCCGAGTTGTGCGATCGAGCGCACCCAGGCGAGATGATGATGAACGCGGCGTCAAGTGGAGTCCCCTGCATGCGCTTGCGGAGTCTTCTGCGAGAGCCCATGCCGACGAGCGCCAAACAAGGTCTGATGCCTTCGGAGTCGTGGCCTCAACTCATCGATTCGCGAGAAAAGCATCGAATGCAGCAGCAACGGCGCGAACAACAAAGCGGTGCTCCGGCCGCACGCGGATGAAGCCGTTTTCGACGTCCACGATCCCCTCCTCAGCCAGCGTCACCAAACGCTCAACTGAATCGAGAAAACGAGCTGGTTCGATTTCGTGGGCGGCACAGATGGTCGGCACGTCGGCCTCCAAATCGCACATCAGTCGCTCGATGATTGCTGCGCGCACCCGGTCATCGTCGGTCAGCCGGTGGCCCTTTGATGTCGCCAGACGTCCACTTGCGATGTGCCGGGCGTAAGAATCCCGTGTTACTTCGTTCTGAACGTACCCCTCGCCGACTCGGCCAATAGCCGACGCGCCGAAGCCGATCACGGTTTTGCAAGTATCGGCCGAGTATCCCAGCGAATTACGCCGCAGGCGCCCGGTCTTCTGCGCTAGCGCGAGTTCGTCGTCCGGCAGAGCGAAATGATCGAGCCCGATCTCCCGGTAGCCGGCGCCAACCAGTGTCTCGGCGACAGCTGCAGCCTGTTCGGCGCGAACATCGCCGTCCGGTAGACCTGCCTGCTCGATTAGGCGCTGATTCTTTATCACGGAAGGAATATGCGCGTAGCCGAACACCGCAAACCGGTTGGAGCGCATGGCGACCGCAGCCATCGCGGTCTGGATGCAGGACTGCACAGTCTGTTTCGGGAGACCGAAGATGAGATCGAAGTTGATATGGCCAACGCCATGCCGGCGGAGATTTTCGACGGCAGCGGCCGTCTGCACCTTACTCTGGATCCGATTGATCGCCTTTTGCACATCGGGATCAAAGCTCTGCACGCCGATGCTCGCGCGGTTGACACCGGTAGCTGCCAAGGGTTCGGCCATTTCCGGTGTGAACGTTCGGGGATCGATCTCCACGGCGATCGCAGCAGTTTTGCTGAAAGCGAAGTGGCGGCGTAGAAATTCCATCAGCGCCAAGTGCTCGGCTGGCCCGATAAGGTGAGGCGTTCCGCCGCCGAAATGCACATCGCTCACCGGCAGCCCTTGCCGAACTTGCTCCGACACCAAACTGATCTCCTGACGCAGCACGCCAAATAATTAAGGATCGGGCCGTTGCGACGGGTGACGGCGGTAGGGAAGCCGCAATACCAGCACATGGATCGGCAAAACGGAATGTGGAAATAGAGCGACACCGATTCGTCGGCCGGGAGGCCCCCCAGCCATTCCTCATAATCGTCAGCACCAACCGCCGCAGAGAAGTCTGGCACAGTCGGATAGATGGTATACCAAGGCGGCCGGGGGTCCCGGTACTTTGTCAGGATTGAGGTGTGCAAGGAGCTGTCGTCCCACGTCGCTGATCCATCATTGTTTCGTTGCGCGCTCGTCCTGTCTCTGACCTAAGTCAGTGCGTCCCGCTTTCTCCGCGTTTTCAAGGCGGAGGCGGCGATGTCGCAGTCTCGCTTGGACAGGACGGTATCAACCGAGCGCGCGTGCCATGGTCCGCCTGAGGTGATGGTGCGGTGCCGCATTCAACGTTTGAGTACGTGACGCCGATGCAGTGTGCTTGAGGCGTCTGCGGAAGAACTTTGCAATGCGAAATTCATGTCCGACGCCAAACGTCGCAACGCACCTGTCAAGCCTCGGTCAGACGCCATCCAGGTCCAGCCAGCGGCCTTCCCTGCCGGCCGAAAAACCATACCGGCTTTAGCCACCGAGACGCTCTAAAGCTGACGTCCGCTCATTTGATGAAAGGAAGGCGCCGCTAGGGGGTGCACAAGGCTCCCCAGCTTGACGTCGCTTCGAGCGATGAGCGGCGGTGTGGCTTGTCGTCAAGCGCCGGGCAGCGTGCCCCCTACCGATATCCCGAAAAGATCGACCAAGATCGCCATCCCGACGCCACACGCGGTCTGGATGAGGCCGACCATGAAAATGCGATTGGCGCGTTCGTAGATGGGGCGGCGCAAGGAACTCATGTCGAGCAGCATGGACAGCGCTCTCATCTGCAGTGCGATGCCGAGCAGGATCGGCACTACGGCGAACAGATCGTAGAGTTGCCATGGCAAGGGGTTCGCCGCCCAATGAGTGAGGAAGCCGAGCGAAAAGGCAAGCAGGATACCCACGGCAGTGATTGTGCCGTTGCGGAAAATGGTCTCGATCAGTTCTTCCTTCGGATCGTGCTCGTCCAAGCGGCTTCCTTTCGTTGCTCTTTCCGTCGAGACTAAGTTCTCGAGAATGCTGTTCATCGCCAATTACTCGAGGCGAGCCCTAGGCAACCGTTTCAGGGTGCGATCCCTTCTCGCTATCGGCCGCGCAATGTACCTGCACGGCGAACTTACAGCGGCGAAAAGGTGCTTCGGCCACCATGCGACACATCGGACGTGGACGCCCTCTGTTCCTGGCGCAGCCCTTGCGGACCGCACGCGCGCAGTAATCCTTCTCGGTAGCGCATGAAGCGGCCTCCGTTGCGGTCAGACGGGAAGCCGTCGCTGTTAAACGAGACTGTCACATATCGAACATGGCGAACCGTGTCGCACATTGCTTTTCGCAGTGACCCTCAAAAAAAGTGATTCCAGCGAGACGAAGGCGCGTCGGCCCAATTTTGGTGTCGGCCGCATCTACGCTTCAGGTTGGCATGTCGCTTGCTGCTCTATTCCGAGGCTGCAGCGGTCTGACCGGAGTGTTTCACATATAAACGATAATGAATCTCCTAGCAGAAAACACTATTCTAAGTACATGTGGCTTTTACGCTGGATAACCTCCCATGTCAAGCGCTTTTACGTCCACAAATTGGAGACAACACGCACAAAATTTAGAGTAAAGCTTGCTCTTACGCCTCTATCCTTTTTATTCCTTCATGGAGATCTAGACATGTACATCAAGATTCGTCTTCTCGGCTTAACTGCTCTGATCGCCGCCTCCGTCGTTCGAGCAGCTGGCGCCGAGCGGGAACCGGCCGAGTACATCAAGATCTGCGACGTCCTCGGCTCGGGGTATTTCTATATTCCCAACACCGAGACCTGCCTGCGCATCGGCGGCTATGTCCGTTATGATATCGGCCTGGGTGATGTCCGATCGTATGACAGCGCAAGAACCTCGGATGTGAGAACTGGCGAGGACCAAGGCACTTGGCGAAACAACACACGCTTCACGTTCAAAACTTGGAGCGGCCAGCAGACCGAGCTCGGCGCGTTGACGACCTATACCGAAACCCACGTGAATTTTGGCAATAGCGCTAACTCGCGTGACAGTCCTCAGAACTATGGTTTCAACAGCGGCCTCGCACTGGCTTCTGCCTGGGTCGAGCTGGGGGGCCTGCGAGTTGGCAAGGACGGGTCGGCCTTCGATACGTTTGTAAGCTACGCTGGCAACGTTCTCGATAGTATGCTCGTTCGGTCGGCCGGCTTCGACACCAACGTGGCTCAGTACTACTTCGACGCCGGCAACGGCATTTCGACCGTGATTTCGCTCGAACAAGGATCGGGCTCAGCCGGTACTATCGACAGCTATATTCCGCACGTTGTCGCCGGCTTGAAATACACGCAAGGCTGGGGCTCGATCACCGGCGTCGCGGCTTATGACAGCAACTACGAAGCTTTGGCCGGCAAGATCCGTGTCGACGTCGCTGTCACAAACCAGCTGTCGCTGTTTGGACTGTTCGGCTACGGTTCCAATGGCAGTCTCAACGAGGACTCAAACGGCGCAATCGCCAATCATGTGCGCGGCTCGTACAAAATCTGGAACGGCCAGTGGGCTTTCTGGGCGGGCGCCACCTACGAGTTTGACGAGAAAACTTCGTTCAACTTTCAGGTCTCGAGTGATCAGCTCAAGAATTCTGGTTTGGCTGCAAACGTCGTCTATATGGTCGTTCCTGGCTTCACGGTCACAGCCGAGGTCGATTACGACCGCTACGGCAACTTTGGCGTCGGCCCTGCCGACCCTACCACCGTCAAGGGCACGAGCAAGCCGAACAGCGTCGGCGGCATTCTCCGCTTCCAACGCTCATTTTGAAATCTCTCCAGCCGCGAGCATCTCTGGCAAAGGCACTTGCCTCGACAACGCACGCATAGAGAGCTTCTTTCGCCATCCTTGAAGTCTGCATCGACCGTCCACGGCCCATCGTACCAACTTGAGACTGAAAGGGGTGAGCCCTGTGTAATACAGCCTAGCCCTTGACCTGCCCAATGAACCGGCCAGGGGTGGTCAGTTCAAATTCGGGGCCGTTTAGAGGGCAGTGTGAGGCCGTGTCAGGTAAGTGCCACTGCTATGTCGGGACCGCGACACGCCTGTCGCTGTGGATGGCTGGAATTGCCCTTCGCGGCGCCATTCATTCTCTCAACATTTACGTGATAATGCACGCTTAGTCCGATCCGCGTGGCAGCACCCATCCTAGGTCGCTATCGGGTGGCCTTAAACCTGAACAGCTCCATCGTCGCGGCTGCTGCCGAAGCAGGAGCAATCACAGGGACCCGCACTGGTGCTTGTCAGCCGTCTGACCCGCTACTTCGTCTTAGGAAGAGCATTGTCTTTGCCAAAAGCCGGCCAGTATTTCGAGATTGCCAGTGTGGCGCCGGCTGAAGAGAAATGACCATAGTCGAAATACATAAACTCTCCTCTGTCGGAATAGGGGCAGCGTCCTGCGCTGCACAGGAATTTCAGCGGATCGATGAATGTGGCGCCTTTGGTAAATGAGCGCACACGTTCGTTGATGCCGGGGTCCATCGCCATCGGCCAGGACGTATCGTCCAGATTTTGGCGCTTGGCGAAGAACGCAATTTTCCGGACGTCAGTTGGGAACTGCGGAGACTGGCCGATGACAAACACGCGCACGCCCAGGGCACGAAGCGTATCGATTGTTTGCTGAAGACCGTCGAAGCCTCTGACCTCATAGTCACTCCATTTACCGCTGAGGATAACCGTCTTGATGTCCGCTTCCAAGATGATGTCCAAGGCCTTGCGATTGAACCGGACACAATCAAGACGAGCGTAAGAGTAGTAAGAGAGTATCGGCGGGCAGCCGGCGTACGTATATTCCACGATGTTCGCCTGCAACCGATTTATGTTAGCACCCAGGCCGGAAACATAGTGCGCGGCGAAGGAGTCGCCCCACAAAAAAACCGTTGTTGGAAAACCGCGAGTGCGCGTGCAATCCTCCATATTCCAGCTTTCGATCCGGCTGGTGCCCTCGTTGAAACAGATGCCATTCCTCCAGTCCCCGACGGAAATGCGCCGCTGGACATAGTCCGGAAACCGTTGCGGAAAGCCGTTGCCGAGCGCCCCCGCCGCTCCGCCGGCACAAAGAACAACGATCGCGAGCGCTGAAAAGGCAAAGATAGGCCCCGGGGCGGTGAAGGCCCTCTTCTGTCGAAACGGCTGCTCTACAAACTTCCAGGAGAATGCAGCCAATGCGAGGCTTGCTACCAACATCGCACCGGTCATCAAAGGATCGAGTTTTTGGAACGAAAGATAATGCGCGAACGCATTGAGCGGCCAGTGAACAAGATACAAAGAATACGAGATGAGCCCAATCCAGACCAGCGGCCGGACTTCGAGCATGCGGCTGGCGACCGTCGAGGGGGAATTTTGGCCAACATAGATCAGAAGGGCCGTTCCGATGCATGGATACAAGGCGTTGTAGCCTGGGAACGGGTCGCTCTCCGAAAGCGCGAAGAACCCGATGGCGAGAAGGCCAAATCCGGCCAACCCCACCGACTCCATCAGGAATCTGTTGCCCAACGGCGGGGGGCGTTTGAGCATGAGCAGGGCGCCCAACATGAGTTCCCAGATTCGGGTCGGCAGCAGATAGAATCCGGCGGTGGGCGCCAGCGATGTCGCCATCACCGCCATTACGAAGCTGCAGAGAATTATCGGAAGAAGTGTCGTCAGCCAGCGCTTCCCGATGTAGCGATAGATTAGGAACATCAGGATTGGGGCGAAGATGTAGTACTGCTCCTCTACGGAAAGCGACCAGGTGTGCAACAGTGGTCGAAGCGCGGCATCGATCGAGAAGTAACTTGACGTTTTCCAGAAAAAAACGTTCGACCAGAAGGTCGAGGCAGCTATGATGCTAAGACCGAATTCGCGCAGATCCGATGGCAGAAGAATGAACAATGCGGCAATGCAGGTGAGAAGCATCACAAAGACGAGAGCCGGCAGAATGCGCCGGGCACGGCGCCAGTAGAAGTTGACGATCGAAAATTGGCCGCGTTCAAGGTCATCCAAGAGGCTTCCGCTGATAAGGTAGCCGGAGATGACGAAGAAGATATCAACCCCGCTAAAGCCACCCGGGATCGCCGAAATTCCGAAATGAAAGAGTACGACCGGAAGTACAGCAACAGCCCTAAGGCCCGCGATATCGCGCCTATATTGCATCCAGCGGTTCCTTTGATTTTAGATCAGGACGAGATTGGAAGCTTTCAATCTCCGGTAGGAGTGCTGCCAAGATAAGGGCCGGTATCAGCCACCTTTATCCGTCCCGAACGTTCTGTAAGTGGCAACTGGTACAGAAGCACGATCGCCATCGCCGGACTTGACGGCCTGATTGTCGAGCAGATCGCGCGGATCGTTGACCATCACGGCCAGGTTAAATCCTGTCGAACAACCAAGCGGCTGTTTGAAGGATTCTTCATTGGGTAAGGCACCATATGAGGGACAGACCGGCGGACGGGCGTGATAGACAATCGCCTCAATTCGCACTGAGCCGGCGTCGTGTTGATCGAGCAATTGAATGTTGTCTGCTTCGATTGCCAACTGCCTGGCCTGATGGGCTACCCCTGCGCTGAGCTGGGGCGAACCGCTGATGAGGAGGTGGAGGGCATCGAATCGGCCGCGACTGGCCTTGTTTAGGAAATCACGCAAACGCTGCCGTTCGGAAGCGCGCAGGCTTTGCAACGTCAGGAGGGTGGTCTCCTCTCGGACAAGCATTGATGCCGATGGTTCGACATCAACTGGCGTAGTGCTTGTGCAGCCACTTACGCTTGGTGCCAGAGCGACAAAGAGGACTATAAAACGCAACATCATTGGACGACACTATTCGATGATGAAGCCGAGACCGCCCTGGGCGCTTGGCGCGCCCGCACGGATAGCAGCGCGGTCTCGCGGGGGACTTGCCACGGAATTCGTCGGAGCGCCCCCTCCGTTCAAAGCCGGTGCCGCCCGCTCCGTAGGTGCGCTCATCTGGTTTGGGTTGGAGCCTGGTCTTACAATGTAAGGCGTAACTAGAATGACCAGTTCTGACTCCTCTTTTTGAAACGAGGACGAGCGAAAAAGCGGTCCCAGGATCGGCATTTCTCCGAGCCAGGGAAAGGCCCTGACATCATTGTTGACGTTCCGCCTGATTAGACCGCCGATTGCGAAGCTCTGCCCACTGGCGAGTTCGACGACCGTATCGGCTCGGCGCGTGGAAACTGCCGGCACGGAAATTCCGTTGATTTGCACGGCACCTTGCGTCGACAGTTCACTGACTTCGGGCGTTACGTGAATGTTGATTTGATTGTTGCTGAGAACTGTCGGCACAAATTCCAGACTGACGCCGAAGTGACGGAATTCAACCGATACCTGCCTGTTTTCCTGCAGGACAGGAATGGGAAATTCGCCGCCAGCTAGAAAGCTGGCTTTTTCACCCGACATAGCGGTGAGGTTCGGCTCAGCCAGGACGGAAGCTATATGCTCCTTGGCGAGCGCGTCGAGAACCGCGCTGACGTTGACGACACCGTTGTCGAATCCGATTTCTGCTGTACCGCCACCCTGGGTTGAACCAGATCCAGCGCTTGCACCGCTTCCGCTTAGAACGCCCACTTTGAAATTGCCGATTTGACCGAAGGCGGACAGGTTGACGCCAAGTGACTTCATGGCGCTGCGTGAGACTTCGGCTACGCGCACGCTGAGGTTAACTTGCAGGGATCCAGCGACCTTGATGTTGTTGACGACTTGCGCTCCGTCGCCCAGATATTGCTCAGTGACTCTTTTTGCGGTGTCGGCGACCTCTGCGTCGGGCGCCGTCCCGCTAAGGATTGCGCCGCGCGGCGTATAGTTGACGCGGATGGGATAGTCGCCGACCTGCTCCCGCAACATGGCGCGTAAATCCCCGATCGGTTGCGTGACAACGATACGCAATTCGGCGAGAGGCTCGCCGTTGCCGTCCAAGGCGAATAGGCTGGTCCGCCCCGATTTCTTGCCAAAGACGAAGATTGTTTTGCTCGATGGTGCCTGAAAATCCGCGATCGTCGGGTCAGCAACAAAGATGGTCGTGGCTGGCGCGGGCAGATGAACGGTCTCCCCGAGCGAAGAGGAAAGGGTCAGCGTGGCATTGATGCTATTCGAAGCCGCACGCGGCGCGCCTTTGTCCTGCTTGTTTTGCGCCGCGACACCAAGTGGGAAAGTCACAATAAGCGCGCAGAGGAGATGGCCCAGGTAACGGGGCACTGCAGGTCTCGGAACCTTGATGGCGATCGCCCGCCAATTGAGCGCAGGGCAAGGATGTTGAAGGATCAGCAAAATAGATCTTCTTTCGATTCGACAAACTATGCGGATGACGCGTCAGTCAATTCTAGAATGTAGCCAATGCCACGGATGGTCTTGATCCGTGGCGTTGCACCTGATCTGGTCAGATGTCCACGTAAACGATAGATTCCGACTTCAAGCGCGTTGGCAGACACGTCGTCGTTGAACGAATAGAGGTGATCTTCCAACTGCGCACGGGGCACGATGCGGCCTGCCCGGTTAAGCAGATGCTCTAGAATACAGAGTTCGCGACGTGCGATCATCATTGGGTGCCCAGCAACGAAAACCTGCCGGGCGACCGGATCGAAGTTGAGATTGCCAAATACGAGCCTCAGGTCGGTCATCTGTGACGCCCGGCGCAGAATGGCTCTCATTCTGGCGATAAGCTCATCGGTAGAGACGGGTTTGAGCAGAAAGTCGTCCGCACCACCGTTGAAGATCGCAATTCGCTTATCGAGATCGTTAAGGCTGCTCATAATGACGGCAGGAACTGAATGCCCGTGGGTCCTCAACTGCCTCAGCCAACCCAAGCCATCGCCATCTGGCAGAGCCAATTCCAGCAGGAGAATTTCATAGCTGGCGCAAGAAAATGCACTCGAGGCCAGTTCCAGAGTACCAACGACATCAACGACGAAGCCGCCATCCCCGAGCGCAAGTCGCATGGCGCGCGCAAGATCCGCATGATGATCCACGAGCAGCGTTCGCATTTCATCTCCTATCGAAGAGAGACGCGTCACCGGCGGCCATCTGATCGGAGCACACGGCGCACAACTCGTCGCATCTCTCGGAACAGGTCCGAGTTGGAGGGACATGCAAGTCGCTCGGTGGCAATAGGCGCGGGTGAGGACCAACTGACGGGCTCAAATACGCCGGTCGGCGAACCCACGACGCCAGCAACCCGCGTGCGATTTCTCGTTGCATCATCTCTCCTACGTGCAGCCCCTGCGCTCGCAAGGCAGCGTCGCGGCCCAGAGCCCGATTCCCACAGAGGGTAGGGTTAGCTTTCGAGAAACTGATTGAACAAATCGATTATTTGGATCGAATGCATCCACGGTATGGATGCAGCGCCGCATCTTCAACGACTGCGGCTTCCTGATGGATTGTTGTGTCTGTCGTGCTCTGCTATTTCGCTGTCCTTCAAGGCTGGCGAGTCTGGTGGAACCTGCGCGTCATTGGCTGTGGTAGCTTGATGCTCAAAAATGGAGCGCCCCGCGGAAAGCCGCTCTCAGATTTCCAAAAAGCCTTGCTGGTCCAAAAGAGCACTTCGCATCTCGACACCAAAATGGGCGAGGAAAACTGACGTCTGACAGGGATGTGTATGCAACAGCCGATTTGCGGCACCAGGAAACGACCGCGTTCAGGCTGGAGATCGACGACCAACGGCTCCTCGATTTCCGCATTCAGGCCACGACGATCGACCGCTTTCCAAGCTCTTCCTGTGCGGGCGGATGCCGGCAAACAGCAGCACAGGGTCAGGGAAACCGCGAGCGGGCCTGCTTGATCGCCATGATCACATTGCCGCTGTTGCGCGTGCGGACCGGAATGCATTCGGTCCAGCCGGTGGCAATTTCGGTCAGCACCATCGTCTGCACGAAGCTCCCCGACCAAGACGTGCCCGAATGCGCTCAACAAAGCCGGGCGGCGGATCTTTCCAATCGCCGAGGTGCGGGCTTGCACCGAGCGGCGAACTGCCGAACTCATTCCTGCCCGGCGGCGCTGGCCGCCGCGAGCGACGATGCGGACCTCAGCCGCTCCGAAGCCTCCCACAACACGATGAGCGCCTCGCGGACATCGCTGCCGTAACAGCGGCTGCGGCTCTTGCTCGCAGACGGCCTCTGCTCACGACGGTTCATAAGACGGATCGCGCGCGCTTGCGATAATAGCCGATTACCGCCCCGAACTCATTCAGAATGCGCCGCTTGTCAACGCCGCGATAACGCTCCACGATCGCCGCTTCAGTTCCGACCGTGTCGCCATGCTGAGCCGCGCCATACTTCCCCCGAACCGGAATGGCACGACCTGTCCAATGCGGCTCGTTGCCTTCGTTAATTCGCTGACCGGAAAGGTACCGGAAGTCGTCTAACGCATCTTACCCGCTGAAACGGCGGCAACACCTCGACCTCAATCGCAGATCTTAGGAAATAGACGATCGCGTGGGGGCCTGTGAGCATCCGTTCACCGGATTTCCGTCATCGGCTGAGGCGAATTGCCACCATCGACCGTTATCGGATGGGCCGCGATACGTCGCCGTATCATGATTAGGGGGCGCACCTAGCGGAGCCATAGCTCTCCACCCAGCCATGTTCCCCTCGTTGGAAGATGTCCGGCGGACCAGAGGGGTGCTGTCCCGTCAGCTTTTCCTGAAGAGCGGCCAAGGCAATCCCTACCAATCCATCACCACCTTCCCCGAATTGCCGCTCTTCATCGCCTCGAAACCGTCGAGGTAGTCATCGACCCCGATGCGGTGTGTGATCAGGCCCGACACGTCGAGAGGACCCTGCACCAGCGCGATCATCTTGTACCAGGTCTCGAACATCTCGCGGCCGTAGATGCCCTTGAGATGCAGCATCTTGAAGATGACCTTGTTCCAGTCGATCTCGAAGCCGGTCGGCGCAATGCCCAGAATGGCGATCTTGCCGCCATTGTTCATGGTATCGATCATGTCGCGGAAGGCGGGGGCTGCGCCCGACATTTCGAGGCCGACGTCAAACCCCTCGGTCATGCCGAGCGCCGGCATGACGTCGCGCAGCTTTTCCTTCGAGGCGTCGACGACATGCTGGACGCCGAGCTTTTTCGCCAGTGCCAGCCGCACCGGGTTGATGTCAGTGATGACCACTTTGCGCGCACCGACGCATTGGGCGACGAGCGCGCCCATGATGCCGATCGGCCCGGCGCCAGTCACCAGCACGTCCTCGCCGACCAGATCGAAGGACAATGCGGTGTGGACGGCATTGCCCAAGGGATCGAAGATCGCGGCAATCTCATCGGGCACATCGTCGGGGATCGGCACGACATTGTGCTGCGGGATCGCCAGATACTCGCCGAACGCGCCCGGACGGTTGACGCCGACGCCGAGTGTGTTGCGGCACAGATGCCCTCGCCCGGCGCGACAGTTGCGGCAATGGCCGCAGACGATGTGGCCTTCGCCCGATACACGCTGGCCGACCTTGTATTCGGTGACCGCTGCGCCGAAATCGGCAACGGTGCCGACGAATTCATGGCCCGTCACCATCGGCACCGGCACCGTCTTCTGCGCCCACTGGTCCCAATTGTAGATGTGCACGTCGGTGCCGCAGATCGCCGTCTTCTTGATCTTGATCAGCACGTCGTTGGGGCCGATTTCCGGCACCGGCACCTCTTCCATCCAGATGCCCGGTTCGGCCTTGGCCTTCACAAGCGCCTTCATCATGTTCGACATCAGGATTTCCCTATTCCGTGATTGCGCTTCTGGCGAGATAGCCTGCACAACGGGAAGGTAGGCCACTAACTCGTTTGAACGTCCGGAATGGTCAGCCCCGCCTGCTCGGCCTCGCGGCGCAAATTCTGACGGGGCCTGGGGCCGATCTGCTGGATCACCAATCCGGCTGCCAGTGAGCCAAGGTCGCCGCAGGTCTGCAAGTCACGGCCTTGCGTGTAGCCATGCAGGAAGCCGGCGGCATAGAGATCGCCGGCGCCCGTCGTGTCGATCAGCTCCTTGATGGCGGTCGCCTTGATCACCACGGTCTCGTCGCCGCGCACGATCACCGAGCCTTTTTCCGATCGGGTCACGGCGGCGATGCGGCAATCCTTGCGAATCTGCGCCAGCGCTTCGTCGAACGACGCCGTCTGGTAAAGCGATTTGATCTCGTGGCTGTTGGCAAAGACGATGTCGACGGTACCCGAACGCATCAGCTCGAGGAACTCGTCGCGGTAGCGGTCGACGCAGAACGAATCCGACAGGGTCATCGACACTTCGCGGCCTGCCGCGTGCGCCAGCATCGCCGTCTGGCGGATTGCTTCCTTGGCGCGCGGCGGATCCCACAGATAGCCTTCGAAATAGGTGACCTTGGCGCCAGAGGCCTTGTCCGCCTCGACATCCTCAGGCCCGAGCTCGACGCAGGCGCCGAGATAGGTGTTCATCGAGCGCTCGCCGTCGGGCGTGACGAAGATCATCGAGCGCGCCGTCGGCGGTTCACCCTTGAGCGGCGTGGTGTCGAAGGCGACGCCTTGCGCATGGATGTCGTGGGCGTAGATTTCGCCCAGCGCATCGTTGGAGACCTTGCCGAAGAAGGCGGCGCGGCCGCCAAAGCTGGCGACGCCGGCCGCCGTGTTGCCGGCGCTGCCGCCGGAGGCCTCGATCGCCGGACCCATGCGGCTGTAGAGCAG